>DKYC01000168.1:37364-41397 GCA_002492295.1 Lachnospiraceae bacterium UBA7110 | reverse complement strand
CCGTAAGCGATGATGACATAACCAATATAGCGGAATATGATAAGATATACGAAATAGAGAGTTTTTGAGGTCATGGAGAAAACCTTGAAAACATGGGTAAAAATGGGGTTATACCAAGATATAAGGAGATATGATAGCAATGGTAAAAATATTATTTGTGTGCCACGGCAACATCTGCCGCAGCACCATGGCAGAAAGCGTAATGACATATTTAATAAAGGAAAAGCATTTGGAAAATTCCTTTTCCATCAATTCTGCTGCCACAAGCCGCGAGGAAATTGGAAACGCACCACATTACGGAACAGTGGGAAAACTGAGGGAAATGCGAATTCCTCTGATTCCCCACCGTGCCGTGCAAATGACCGCATCTGACTATGACAGCTATGATTATCTCATTGGTATGGATACTGCTAATATTCGAAACATGACAAGAATTGCGGGCGGTGACAATAACCATAAAATATACAAACTCCTCACTTTTGCGGGAAGCGGAAGCGATGTGGCGGATCCGTGGTATACTGGTGATTTTGATGCTGCTTATAAGGATATCTTGACAGGATGTACCGCTCTTTTGCAATACATTTTGGAAAACGACTGCCGGTGTAAATGATTTTTATTGACAGCATTTTTATATGGATTTATAATAAAATTGTATACAATATTCTGAATATATAGGGAAGAATAGGTAGTAAAATGATGAACCCTTTTTATTATAAATTGCATCGTAAAAAAAGGATTATTGCGGGAGTGCTGTGTGCAGTCCTGATTTTTATGCTGTTTATGTGTGGTTTTCATATGAATACCGCACACGCGAGGGATGTCGTACGTGTGGAGATTGCATTTGATGAGGAGGAGCTTGCATACATTGCGCAGGAAAAGGAAATCAGAATTGTAAATTTTGTGACCAGGGCACCTGTTTCTTATGAGGAGAACGGTGAACTGCAAGGCATTGTAGTCGATATTATGAGATGGATTGAAGCCAATACAGGACTTTGTTTTAACTATATGGAACTTCCGGCAGGTGCTAATCCGATTGATTATATTACGGAAGGAAACGCTGATGTTGCATCCGGTGTGCTGGATTATGGGGAAAACAGGGATAATCCTGATATTATGCTTACGGATCCGGTTTTCACCTGCGATGCAGCGCTTGTGGCAAAAAGGGGGGCTGTTATTGATATGGGCAAGTCCCTAAATGTGTTTGTGCCAAAGGGCTACCGCATGGGATATCAGTATTTAACGGATACTTATCCGAATTATAATATAAAGTATGCGGACAGCACGGAAGCTGCCTTAAAGGCGCTCCAAGAAGGCAGGGCGGATTTGGTGTTCCAAAATGTGTACGTGCTGGACGAGTACTTGAAAAGACCTTCCTATAGGGACCTGGTACTGTATAAGAGTTCTGTAATGCAGGAAGAGCTTGTATGTGCGGTTGTGGCAGATGAAGATCCGGTTCTTGTGGATATTATGAATAAGGCAATTGCAGCGATGCCGGAGGAATATACGCGCCAACTGATTGTGGATTATACAATTACGAGAATGTATTATCCCACCATTTCGGAGCAGATTGCAAATAACCCGATGCTGTTTATTGCGATTGCTGTAATTATACTTGTACTTATTGTAATCGTAATTTTGTCGGTAAGGCTGTTAAGCCGCAGTAAAATGATGCGGCTTATGTCACAGAATGAAGAATATCTCAAAAACATTACGAACAATATTAACGGCGGTCTTGTGATGCTCACGAAGAAAGATGGCAGCTTCCAGGTTGCTTATGCAAATGATAAGTTTTGGAATGTAGTAGCTGGGGAAAAGGAAGTGCTGCAGAAAACAGATTGCCATTTCGTGGATTTTGTCTGTGATAAAGATAAAGAGCGTGTTGCGGCGGGACTGCAGAAAGCATGGGTAAGCGGCGACATGGTCGAAATTAAGTTTGGCTTAAAGGGCAGCAGCCAGGATAAACCAATCCTGCTGAACGGGGGGAGAAACAGTGATTTGAGCGGCCGGCAAAATATCACATGTGTGCTGATTGATTTTAGCAGGGAACAGCGATTAAAGGAAAGCCTTGAAGAAGAAAAAGAGATGTACAGGCTGTTTATGGAGGACTCAAGGGATATTGTGTTTTATTGTGACATTAAGACACATGAGTATATATGGCCGCCATTTTATGAAGAACGATTCGGCATTGTGCCGCCCAGGTTTGTTTATGACGGAGAGGAAGAAGAGGCATTTGGCACAATTTTCGAGAAAGAGGATTTACCGCTTTTTATAAAGGCTCTGAATACTCTGAAAAGCAGCGGTAAGACATCAGATATAAGCGTTCGGCTAAAAACGGCGGAGGGCTACAGGTGGCACAGGGTCAAACTCAGCAGTATGGAGAAAAACGGGAAGGTTTATCGGACACTTGGCAGAATGACTGACATAGACAAAGAAGTAAACAGAATGCAGCAGTTAAGCGACGCATCAATGCGGGATAAGCTGACAGGGCTTTACAATAAAAACTCATTTTATGCTTTGGTCAATAAATATATTGAAAATGCCGGGAAAAAAGCAGTTCTTTTGTTTTTCGACCTTGATAATTTCAAAAGCGTTAATGACCAAATGGGTCATTTGACCGGCGATGAGATTCTGATTAACGTGGCAGGCAGTATGAAGCATATTTTTCGGAGTGATGATATTGTTGCGCGTTTTGGCGGGGATGAGTTTATTATATTTGTGAAAGAAAGTGATGAAAAAGTTGCATTGGTCAAGATACAGAATCTTAAAGAAGAAATCCTGCGCATTAAGCAGGAGTGCCATGCGGAGAATACCGGACTCTCCGCATGTATCGGCGTGAGCATGTATCCTGATGATGCGCTGGATGTAGAGCAGCTTGTGGCAAAGGCGGACAGTGCCATGTACTATGTTAAGGAGCACGGCAAGAACGGTTATGCGTTTTACAGGGATGTCAAAAATATGGTTGACAAATAAAAACGGAGTGTTTATAATCACTTTATGGTAAAAAGCTGTGAAGGGAAAAAGTAGCTTTTGCGCAAACCAACAGAAAGCAGTCGGTTGATGAGAGACGCAGGGGAACGCACTGGTGAATACATCCTGGAGCTGCACACCAAAATCAGGAAGCTGAGAGTAGGCTGTGACGGAGTGCCCAAACGTTATCTTGGGAGGAGTATCGGATTTGTTTATGAAAAATCCCGTACTTACTGAGGCGCAGGATGTGAGTCCTGTGTGAAGAAAGGTGGTAACACGTGGTGAATAACCTCGTCCTTTGAATGGAACAGTTCAGGGACGTTTTTTTTATGTACAGCCCCGTGAAGGGGAAGTATTCCGCCAAGGCGGCATATGAAAGTGCGGCGGGCAGGGGGAGGGATATTCTCCTGTTTGATTTGCATAGCTGTCAGAAAACATCCCGCAAAGTTTATTGGAAAAAGGAGGATACAAAAATGCAGTTGTATGAGGAACTGGTGGCAAGAGGATTGATTGCGCAGGTGACGGACGAAAAGGAAATCAGGGAGTTGATTAATTCGGGGAAGGCGGTATTTTATATTGGTTTTGACCCGACGGCGGACAGCCTTCACGTGGGGCATTTTATGGCACTTTGTCTGATGAAGCGTCTCCAAATGGGAGGAAACAGACCGATTGCACTCTTAGGCGGCGGTACGGGCATGATTGGGGATCCGTCGGGAAAGACGGATATGCGCAAAATGCTCACGAAGGAAGATATTGACCATAATATTGAGTGCTTTAAAAAGCAGATGAGCCGGTTTATCGAGTTTGGTGAAGATAAGGCGATTATGGTCAATAACGGTGACTGGCTGTTGGATTTGAATTATGTGGAGCTTTTAAGGGAGGTCGGACCGCATTTCAGCGTCAACAGAATGCTTACGGCAGAATGCTATAAGCAGCGTATGGAGCGGGGGCTTAGCTTTTTGGAGTTTAACTATATGATTATGCAAAGCTACGACTTTTTGGAGCTGTTTCAGCGTTATGGCTGTAATATGCAGTTTGGCGGTGACGACCAGTGGAGCAATATGCT
>DKYC01000168.1:0-37033 GCA_002492295.1 Lachnospiraceae bacterium UBA7110 | reverse complement strand
CAATATGCTTGGCGGCACGGAGCTTATCCGCCGCAAGCTCGGAAAAGACGCGTATGCAATGACAATCAATCTGCTGCTTAATTCCGAGGGAAAGAAGATGGGTAAGACAGAGTCGGGCGCGGTTTGGCTTGACGCTGAGAAGACATCGCCGTATGAGTTTTACCAGTATTGGAGGAATGTCGCCGATGCAGATGTCATAAAGTGTATTAAAATGCTGACGTTTCTTCCGCTTGAGGAAATCGAACCGATGGAGAAATGGGAGGGCAGCGAGTTAAACAGGGCAAAGGAAATCCTGGCGTTTGAGCTGACGCAGCTTGTGCATGGCACGGACGAGGCGAATAAGGCGCAGGAGGCGGCAAAGGCGCTCTTTGCGGGCGGCGCAAATTCCGAAAATATGCCTAAGACCGTGCTTTCGGATGGAGATTTTGCGGATGGGGGAATTGATATTCTTTCCATTCTTGTCAAGGCGGGAATGACCGCGTCAAAGTCTGAGGCAAGACGTGCGGTTGAACAGGGAGGCGTTTCCGTAAATGGTGAGAAGGTGACAGACGCAAAGGCGTTTTATACAAAGGATGCGTTTGCGGGTGAATTTGTTGTGAAGAAAGGGAAGAAAAACTTTCAGAAGATTTGTCTGTAGTCTTTAGAAGACAGACGGATTCATTGCAACAGCGCGGATTATTCCAAAGAATGCAGGCTATGCCTGCATTCTTTGGATATGTTGCCTGATAGCGGCGCAATTTACACCTGGTAAATTTCCATATCATCATTATAAAGCTCAATAATGCGCTGAATCCTTCCTGTGGGTGTCGAAACGATTTCCATAGAAAGATCGTGGTTCATAAAGTTTATGATAGAAGCCAAAAATTTACTCATATCCGCCTCCATATAATACGGCTTTGACAGAAGCTCGGGCGGACGGTAACTTAGATTGGTGGTAATAACCCTGTCAAATACACCATTTTCGTATGCCTTATCAAATGCGGCAAGTCCGTTTGTGAACAGTCCGAAGGTTGTACAGATAAACACACGCTTTGCTTTCATTGCCTTTAGCTGTCTTGATGTGTCAAGCATGCTGTCGCCGGACGATATCATATCATCAATGATAATAATATCTTTCCCTTCAATATCGTTTCCCAAAAATTCATGCGCGACAATCGGATTTTTTCCGCCGACAATTGTTGAATAATCGCGGCGCTTGTAAAACATACCGGTGTCCGCGCCAATAACGCTTGAAAAATAAATTGCACGGTCAAGCGCCCTCATCAGGAGAAATGACAATAATATGGTCCTTATCCAAAATCAAATCCTTTTCAGCACGCAGAAGCGCCCGCGTAAACTGATAGTGTGCCGTAAAATTGTCAAACCCGGTCAATGGGGCGGCGTTCTGAATACGCGGATCGTGGGCATCAAATGTGATAAAATTACTGACTCCCATGTTTGAGAGCTCCTCGAAAGCATATGCGCAGTCAAGGCTTTCCCTGCCGGAGCGTCTGTGCTGGCGTCCTTCGTAAAGGAAGGGCATAATGACGTTGATGCGGTGCGCTTTTCCGTTCGTTGCGGCAATTACGCGTTTTAAATCCTGATAATGGTCGTCGGGTGACATATGGTTAACATAACCTTGCATTTTGTAAGTCAGGCTGTGGTTGCACACGTCAACAAGAATAAACAAATCTTTGCCTCGGACGGTTTCCGCCAAAACAGCCTTTCCCTCTCCGCTGTTAAAGCGCGGTGTCGAGAAATTGAAAAGATAATTGTCTTCCACATATCCCTGAAATGCAGGATCATTCGTATATGCATTTTTTTCTCTGTGCCGGTAGTCGACAAGATAGTCGTTTACTTTGTTACCGAGCTCAATTGCACTGTCCAAAACCATAAGCTTTAGGGGCGCTACGGGCAGTGCGTTCTTAAGTTCATCTAAATGGGGCATTTTTTCATTCCTTTCTGCGAATGCTTTAAATATCACTAATTATATTTTATAACATTCAGGTAGTGACACGTCAAGAAATTTCTAGTATAATGAGCGTGGTTGTTCGGAAAATAAAAAAGAGTGCGGAAGGGTAACGGCGGATGAAAAAGCAGCATTTACACACCATAGAAAAAGTGAAACCGGGAAGTATTGCCGAAGAGCTGGAGCTGGAGCAGGGTGATGTGCTTCTTGAGATAAACGGGAACAAAATAGAGGATATTTTTGATTACCAGTATTATACGCAGGACGATTATATCGAAGTGCTAATCCGCAAAAAGTCAGGCGAGGAGTGGCTTCTTGAAATTGATAAGGACTATGACGAGGATCTGGGCATCAGTTTTGAAAACGGGCTGATGGATGAGTACCGTTCCTGCCGCAACAAATGTATTTTCTGTTTTATTGACCAAATGCCAAAGGGAATGAGGGAAACGCTTTATTTTAAGGACGACGACGCAAGGCTCTCGTTTCTGCAGGGAAATTATGTGACGCTCACAAATATGTCGGATGCGGATATTGAACGCATTATCCGATACAATCTTTCTCCGATTAATGTGTCGTTTCAGACTACAAATCCGGAGCTTCGCTGCAAAATGCTGAACAACCGTTTTGCGGGCGAAGCGCTTCATAAGGCATGGAGGCTTGCCAGGGCGGGCATTACCATGAACGGGCAGATTGTGCTTTGCAAGGGGGTTAACGACGGGGAGGAACTGGAGCGCAGTATCCGTGATTTGTCTCAGTATCTGCCAGTGATTGAGAGCGTGTCGGTTGTTCCGGTAGGGCTTTCAGGGCACAGGGAGGGGCTTTACCCGTTGGAGCCGTTTACGAAGGAGGATGCAAAGGAAGTGCTTGGCATTATCCACAAATGGCAGAAAAAGCTGTATCCCGAATATGGTCTGCATTTCGTCCATGCGAGCGATGAGTGGTATATTTTAGCACAGGAGGAGCTTCCGCAGGAAGAACGCTATGACGGTTACCTGCAATTGGAAAACGGCGTCGGCATGCTCCGGCTTTTGCTGGATGAGTTTGCGCAGGCGCTTGCAGAGGAAAAAAACCATAAAAAACGTGTCACGGACAGGGGAAACAGGACGCTTTCCATTGCGACGGGAAAGCTTGCCTATCCGTTTATCAAAGAAATGGCAGACGCGGTAATGGCGGCATTTGAAACCGTAAAAATCATGGTTTATCCGATACGGAATGATTTTTTCGGGGAACTGATAACGGTGTCCGGACTGCTGACAGGGCAGGACTTAAAGGCACAGCTTTTGGGGCAGGATTTGGGGGAGCGGCTGCTTTTGCCACAGAATGTTCTAAAGAGCGGCGAGCCGGTATTTTTGGATGACATGACAGTCGGTGCGCTGGAAAAAGCTTTACAAGTTCCGGTAGATATTGTAAAATCAAGCGGAAAGGATTTTGTGGACGCTGTACTGTATAAGAGCGGATTATATTAAGAAAGATTAGAAACGGAGTTTAGGAATGGATAAAAGCAGTAAGAAACCGATTGTCGCCGTTGTGGGGCGCCCGAACGTGGGAAAATCAACACTGTTTAACGCGCTTGCGGGGGAAAAAATTTCAATTGTAAAGGATACTCCCGGCATCACAAGGGACAGGATTTATGCGGATGTCAGTTGGCTGAATTGGAACTTTACGCTGATTGATACGGGCGGAATTGAGCCGGACAGCAAGGATTTGATTTTATCGCAGATGCGCGAGCAGGCGCAGATTGCGATTGATACGGCGGATGTCATCCTTTTCCTTGTTGATGTAAAGCAGGGGCTGGTGGACACCGACGCAAAGGTGGCGGACATGCTGCGGCGCAGCCAAAAGCCGGTAGTGCTTGTGGTGAACAAGGTGGACAGCTTTGCAAAGTACGAGGCAGACGTATATGAGTTTTATAATCTCGGAATCGGTGAGCCGCATGCGGTTTCGGCGGCTAATAAGCTGGGGTTTGGCGAGATGCTGGATAACGTGACGGAACTGTTTGATAAGGATGCAGTGGGTGCAGAGGAGGATGACAGACCGCGCATTGCGCTTGTGGGAAAGCCGAATGTGGGCAAGTCTTCGATTATCAACAAGATTACAGGTGAGAACAGGGTTATCGTTTCTGAAATCGCGGGAACGACAAGGGACGCGGTTGACACGGAAATCAAGTATAACGGCAAGGAGTACATTTTTATTGACACGGCGGGGCTCCGCAGAAAGAATAAGATTAAGGAAGAGCTGGAGCGCTTTATGATTATCCGTACAATCAGTGCGGTGGAGCGTGCGGATGTTGTGATTTTGATGATTGACGCGACGGAGGGCGTGACGGAGCAGGATGCCAAGATTGCGGGCATTGCGCATGACAGGGGCAAGGGCATTATCGTGGCGGTCAACAAGTGGGACGCGGTTGAAAAAGATGATAAGACGATTTACCGTTTTACGGAGAAAATCAGAAATACGCTTTCGTTTATGACTTATGCGGAAATTGTTTTCATTTCGGCGGTGACAGGACAGCGGATTGGAAAGCTGTTTGAAACGATTGACATGGTGATTGAAAACCAGTCCCTGCGCATTTCGACCGGAGTAGTCAACGAAATCGTGACGGAGGCGGTGGCACTGCAGCAGCCGCCATCAGATAAGGGAAAACGCCTTAAGATTTTTTATACAACGCAGGTGGGCGTGAAGCCTCCGACGTTTGTCGTGTTTGTGAACGATAAGGAGCTGATGCATTTTTCTTATACAAGATATCTTGAAAATAAAATTCGGGAGGCGTTTGGCTTTAAGGGAACGCCACTGAAATTCATTATCAGGGAACGCAAGGACGAGAAATAACTTTTCATGTTCAGAAGATTTTCAGAAGAAAAATAAATCGAAAGGCAAGGTTTTTTGCATGATACGTTTGGTGTGCTTACTGATTGGATATGTATTTGGGTGCTTTCAGACTTCCTATATTTATGGGAGGCTGCACGGGATTGATATTCGCAAGTATGGAAGCGGGAATGCGGGTACGACAAATTCCCTACGTGTTTTGGGAAAGAAAGCAGGCATTATTGTTTTGCTTTGTGATATGCTAAAGACGGGACTTGCAATCATGCTGGTGCGGTTTTTATTTCGGGAGCGGTACGGCGATATCCTGTATGTGCTTGCAATTTATGCTGCCGCAGGTGCTGTGCTGGGGCATGTTTTTCCGTTCTATCTGGGTTTTAAGGGCGGAAAGGGGATTGCATGTACGGCAGGACTTATCGTGTTCTTCCATCCGTATATGATTCTGCCGCAGGCAGTGAGCTTTCTGGCTATTTTCTTTACGACGCATTACGTTTCGCTTGGTTCGCTTGTGACGGAGCTGCTGCTGCTTGCGGAGATGGTTCTGTTTGGGCAGCTTGGCGTATTCGGTATGTCACAGGGGGCGTTAAATGAGCTTTATCTTGTGACGGCACTTATGGCGGCACTTGCGTTTTGGGGGCACAGGGAAAATATTAAAAGGCTGCTGCGCGGGGAAGAACGAAAGACCTATCTGACGAAAAAAATGAAAAATAAATAGCGGAAAAAGGAAAGGAGCGTGGTGATAAGGATGGCGAACATAGGGATTATCGGCGCGGGAAGCTGGGGGATTGCCCTGTCCGTGCTGCTGCACAACAACGGCCATACGATTACCGTATGGTCGGCTTTGGAACAGGAAATTGAGATGTTAAGCAGGGAGCATGAGCAGAAGGAGAAACTGCCGGGCGTAAAGCTTGCCGAAGATGTATGCTTTACGGCGGATTTGAAACAGGCAATGGAGAAAAAAGATATTCTTGTGCTTGCGGTTCCGTCAACGTTTACAAGAAGTACGGCACATCTTATGAGGGAGCACACGGTGCCGAATCAGATTATTGTGAATGTGGCAAAGGGCATTGAGGAAAAAACGCTGATGACACTTTCACAGGTGATTGAGGATGAAATCCCGCAGGCAGATGTCGCGGTGCTTTCAGGACCTTCCCACGCGGAGGAGGTCGGAAGGGGCATCCCTACAACCATTGTGGTCGGCGCGGACTCGAAGAAAACGGCGGAGTATATTCAAAACGTGTTTATGAGCGATGTATTCCGCGTGTATACCAGTCCCGACGTGCTTGGCATTGAGCTTGGGGCGGCGTTAAAGAATGTTGTCGCGCTTGCGGCAGGCATTGCGGACGGGCTTGGATATGGCGACAATACGAAGGCGGCACTGATTACGCGCGGGATTGCGGAGATAGCAAGGCTTGGGATTGCGATGGGCGGAAAATTTGAGACCTTTTGCGGGCTTTCCGGAATCGGAGATCTGATTGTAACCTGCGCGAGCATGCATAGCAGAAACAGGCGTGCAGGCATCTTAATCGGACAGGGAAAGACGATGGAAGAGGCGATGGACGAAGTGAAAATGGTCGTTGAGGGCGTTTACTCGGCAAAGGCGGCAATGGGTCTTGCAAAGAAGTATGACGTGGAGCTTCCGATTATTGAGCAGGTCAACGAAGTGCTGTTCCAAAAGAAGAATGCGGCAGAGGCGGTTCGGGATTTGATGCTTCGGGATAAAAAGATAGAACTGATTGGCGACGCACAATGGAATGAGAAAGTGGAGGAATAAAATTAAAATGGTAAACACGGCATTTAGCAGTACGCAGGA
Organism: Lachnospiraceae bacterium UBA7110; assembly: GCA_002492295.1. Lineage (GTDB taxonomy): Bacteria > Bacillota > Clostridia > Lachnospirales > Lachnospiraceae > COE1. The sequence continues at coordinate 30,449 of DKYC01000168.1, read as the reverse complement.
TTATGTGGCAAGCGAGGAGCTTTTGGCAAGCGTCAATGTGGCAATCGCGTTAAAAAAGCCCCTGTTAATCAAGGGAGAGCCGGGAACAGGCAAGACAATGCTTGCGCAGGCAGTAGCAAATTCGCTTGGGAAACGGCTGATTATATGGAACGTAAAATCAACGACAAAGGCGCAGGACGGTCTGTATATGTATGACACCATCCAGCGGTTGTACGACGGACAGTTCGGCGAGGAGGGCGTTGACGACATTGCAAGGTATATCAAGCTTGGAAAGCTTGGGGAAGCGTTTGAGAGCGAGGAGCAGGTCGTGCTTCTGATTGACGAGATTGACAAGGCGGATTTGGAATTCCCCAACGATTTGCTTTGGGAGCTTGACCAAATGGAGTTTTACATCCATGAGACAAAGCGCACGGTAAAGGCAAAGCACAGACCGATTGTGATTATCACGTCAAATGCCGAAAAGGAGCTGCCTGACGCATTTCTCAGAAGGTGTATTTTCCACTATATTGATTTCCCCGACGAGGCACTGATGGAGGAAATTATCAAGACGCATTATCCTGACGTGGAGGAAAATTTAATGCGTAATGCAATGCAGGTGTTTTACGATATCCGCGCAATGCGTGACATCCGCAAAAAGCCAAGCACGTCGGAGCTGATTGACTGGATTAACGCTTTGCAGATTGGGGGCATTTCCGCCGACACGCTGCGCGAGAAGCTTCCGTTTGTGGGGGTTGTCGTAAAGAAGGATGAGGATTTGGAAACCGTTAAAAATGGAATGAAGTGATATAAACAGAGGAACGCGGATGTTTTCAAAATTTTTCTATACTTTAAAAAATAAAGGGCTTGACGTAACGCTCAGTGAGTGGCTGACGCTTCAGGACGCGCTTGATAAGGGGCTTTGCGAGAGTTCGCTTACGCAGTTCTATTATGTGGCGCGCATGATTTTAGTCAAGAGTGAGACGGAATTTGATAAATTTGATATGGCGTTTGAGGAATGCTTTAAGGGCATTATGAGCGAGAACGAGGTCGGTAAAAACATGCTTGCATGGCTGGATAAGCCCGAGATGAGTGCGCTTTTGCACGAGGAGGAGAAACACTGGCTCAACCAGATTGAAGAAATCCATGTGGACAAGGACGATGTGGAAGAGAAGTTTAAGGAGCGCCTGAAGGACCAAAATGAGGAACATAACGGCGGCAGTTTTTGGATTGGAACAATGGGAAAGACGCAGTTTGGAAATACGGGAGGCAACGTGGGCGGTGTGCGCGTAGGCGGCGCGACGGGGTACCAGTCGGCATTTGCCGTAATCGGCGCCAGAAAGTACAAGGATTTTCGCGACGACAGGGTTATTGATAACCGTCAGTTCCAAACAGCGCTGCGGCGGCTCCGCCAGTTTTCCACAAAGCTTGATATTCCAAAGACGGAGCTTGACATTGATACGACGATTGACAAGACCTGCAACAACGGTGGGTATCTGCAAATCGAAATGATGCGTCCGCGGAAGAATGCCGTAAAGCTGATGCTGTTAATGGATTCGGGCGGTACGATGATTCCGTATTCAAGGCTGATGAACGATTTGTTCCAGTCAGTCAACAAGTCCAATCATTTTAAGGATGTGAAGGTTTACTATTTTCACAATTGTATCTATTCCAAGCTGTATAAGACACCGGAATGCGAAAACGGCGACTGGATTGATACGGAGTGGCTTTTCCGTAATGCGGACAGCGATTATAAGGTGATTATTGTCGGGGACGCGGCAATGGCGCCGGAGGAACTGTATTCGGATACCGGAAATTACAGGGGGCCAAACGGCGGGCTTTCCGGATATCAGTGGCTGCAGTTAGTAAAGCGGCATTATAAAAAGGTCGTTTGGATGAACCCGAAAATGGCACCGGGCAGGGCACCATGGAGGGAAGCGGAGACTGCCGTAAAGGAGATTTTCCCGATGTATAAGCTTACGGTGAAAGGGCTCAATGATGCGATGATAAAACTGATGGTGAACAAATAAAAAAGAACCGTTTCGGTTCTTTTTTTGTCCCACTGCGCATAGGCTTAATTAGATTGAAACAACAGCAGCATATAGCATATTCAGGGCATATGCAGAAAAAGAAAGGGGACAATATGAGCAAGCTTGATGGAAGTCAGGAATTTAACTTATACAGGGATATCAGTCAGCGTACGGGAGGAGAAATCTATGTAGGCGTGGTCGGTCCTGTCAGAACGGGAAAATCCACGTTTATCAAGCGGTTTATGGATTTGATGGTCATTCCGCATATGGAAAACGAGCATGAGCGAACAAGGACGATGGATGAACTGCCGCAGAGCAGCGGTGGGAAAACGATTACGACGACCGAACCGAAGTTTATTCCCAAGGAGGCGGCGGAAATTGAAATCAGCGACGGCATCCGGGTAAAGGTGCGGCTGATTGACTGTGTGGGTTATATGGTGGACGGTGCGACAGGACATATGGAGGAGGATGCAGAACGGCTTGTCAAAACGCCGTGGTTCCCGAATGAAATCCCGTTTACACAGGCGGCGGAAATTGGTACGAAAAAAGTCATTCAGGATCATTCGACAATCGGAATCGTGGTCACGACCGACGGCAGTTTCGGGGAAATCCCGCGTGCGTCATATCGGGACGCGGAAGAGCAGACCATCCTGGAGCTCAACCGCCTTGGAAAGCCGTTTATTGTCCTTGTGAACACGACAAAGCCGTATGGGGAGGAGGCAAAATCAGTTGCCGCGGAGCTTGAGAAGAAATATCAGGTGAAGGCGATTCCAATCAATATCGACCAGCTAAGGCGCGAGGACATTACCATGATTTTGGAGCAGGTGATGTATGAATTCCCGGTGTCAGCGGTGGAATTTTACACGCCGAAGTGGATGGACATTATGTCGATGGATAACCCGATGAAAAAGGAGATTGTTGAAAAACTTAAGGAATTAAAAGAGAATATCCGTACGGTGCGCGATTTGATGGAGAAGGATGTATGCGCGTTGCTTGAGAAGGACAGTGAGTATATCAGGCGGTGCAAGTATGACAATATCAATATCGCGGACGGTTCGGCGTCACTGCTTTTGGATGGGGACACGAAGTATTATTATGAGCTGCTTAGTTCCATGACGGGGGAGAATATCAAAGGCGAGTATCAGCTTATGCAGCTTTTGGCAAGTCTTGCGGATATGAAGAAGGAGTACAAAAAAGTGCTTAATGCGTTGGAGAGCGTGCGGCAGAAGGGGTACGGCGTCGTGACGCCGGAGCGTGACGAGATTATGCTGGAAAATCCGACGCTGATTAAGCATGGCAATAAATACGGGGTGAAAATTAAGGCACAAAGTCCGTCCATCCATATGATTAAGGCAAATATCGAAACAGAGATTGCGCCGATTGTGGGAACGCAGCAGCAGGCGCAGGATCTGATTGGGTACATATCCGACGCGGAAACATCCAAGGAAGGGATTTGGGAGACCAATATTTTCGGAAAGACGGTGGAACAGCTTGTCAATGACGGTATTACAAGTAAGGTTTCCATGATTGGTGAGGAAAGTCAGATGAAGCTTCAGGATACGATGCAGAAGATTGTCAATGATTCAAATGGCGGAATGGTTTGTATCATTATTTAATATTTGACATGTTTGTCCAATGCCGCGGCGGTTTTGCCACGGCATTGATTTTTGGTTGCCCGTGTTTTGGGAATATGCTATACTAAAGGGGAAACTGACAGAATTTGGGAATGTTTTTGGAGGAGGAAATGATATGAATGAAATATACAGTAAACTGAAAAAATGTTATGAAAGCGTACGTGCAAAAACAGATTTCGTCCCAAAGGCTGCACTTGTACTTGGCTCGGGGCTTGGCAATTATGCGGACAGCATAAAAATTGAAACGGAAATTGATTATAAGGACATTGAGGGATTTCCCGTGTCAACCGTGCCGGGACATGCAGGAAAATTTATATTCGGGTACGTGGAGGATGTTCCTGTAGTGTGTATGAAAGGGCGCGTACATTATTATGAGGGGTATCCTGTGTCGGATGTTGTGCTTCCGACAAGGTTGATGAGGCTTTTGGGTGCGGAGATTCTGTTCCTCACCAATGCATCAGGAGGCATGAACAGGGATTTCAAAGCGGGCGATTTGATGATGATTACGGATCATATCGGCATTTTTGCGCCCAATCCGCTGATTGGGGAAAATATTGATGCGCTTGGGACAAGATTTCCGGACATGACAAATGTTTACGATAAGGATTTGCAGGAGATGATAAGGAAGACGGCAAAGGCGGACGGCATTGATTTAAAGGAAGGCGTTTATGTGCAGCTTACGGGACCCTGCTATGAGTCGCCTGCGGAGATTAAAATGCTTTCCCATTTTGCTGACGCGGTGGGTATGAGCACGGTGGTTGAAGCGATTGCCGCAAACCATGCCGGAATGAAAATCTGCGGGATTTCCTGCATCTGCAATCTTGCGGCAGGCATGAATCCGACGCCGTTATCCCACAAGGAAGTACAGGAAGCGGCGGATATGGCAGCGGAGAAATTTACAAGGCTTGTGACGGATGTGATTAAGCAATTTTAACCCAAAAAGTAATAGGAGAAATCAGGGGAGAGGCATATGGACAGAACAGAATTGATACGCCTTGCACTTGAGGCAAGGGAAATGGCGTATGTACCATATTCGCATTATATGGTCGGAGCAGCGCTTCTTACAAAAGCGGGAAAGGTATATAAAGGCTGCAATATTGAAAATGCAAGTTATACACCGACAAACTGCGCGGAGCGAACTGCATTTTTTAAGGCAGTGAGCGAGGGAGAACGGGAGTTTGCGGCAATTGCCATTGTGGGAGGATACGCGGGTGCACCGAAGGATTATGCGTATCCGTGCGGCGTGTGCCGCCAGGTGATGATGGAGTTTTGCGACCCAAAGGAATTTCGCGTGATTACGGCAGTTTCCGAGGAGGAATATCTTGATAAAACATTGGAAGAAATGCTCCCGCACGGCTTTGGACCGTCAAGCTTATAGGTGCCGCGCATGGAAGTGATAATTGTTCTTTTGGTGATTTACGCCGTGTTTTTGTATGTGATGATACGCGGTGCGCATGATGAGAAGAAGCGGAAGCAAAAATACAGGACATATCTGAAAAACCTTTACGGAAATTTTCCTGAAACGGCGCCCGGGGCGGAAGGGTTTGCGCGCATTGAGAGCAGCTTTCGCCATGCTGCCGGAGATAAAACGGCAGAGGGCATGATTGATGACATTACGTGGAATGATTTGGATATGGATGGGATTTTCGCACGCATGAATTTTACACAGTCCTCTGCAGGGGAAGAAACGCTTTACCGGATGCTTAGATGTCCGGCGCTTTCGGATGATGTGCAGACAAAGCGTACGATGGAGACTCATATTTCGTACATGATGTCGGACGAGGCGGTGCGCCTTGATGCGCTGATGCTTTTGGAAGAGATGGGACAAAGCGGAACGTATGCGCTTGCTGATTATTTAGACTATATTAACGGACTTGGCACAAGGAGTAATGCAAAGCATTATCTGTGCATTTTACTGTTGGCTGCGTCTGTCGTGTCGGTTTTTGCGTATCCGTCGTTTGGAGTGGTGCTTCTGATTGCGGCGGCATGCTTTAATATTGTGACATATGTCAGCCAAAAGGGTGTTGCGTCAACTTATGTCACGGCAATTGCATATATTATGCGTATGCTGGAATGTGCTGACGGAATTGTAGGGCTTGGCCTTGGAAGCGTGTTTGCGGCGTATACGGACGCAGTGAAGGAAAAAAGGGCAAAGTTTAAAAGCCTTGAAAAAAATTCCGGAATGGTGCTTCGGCTTAATTCGGCAACGGGCAATGCCGGAGACATTGTGTTTGATTATATTAAAATGCTGACACATATCGATTTAATCCGGTTTAACAAGGTGATTGGCATAATCGGGCGGTATGAGCGGGATATCTGCGAAATTGCGGACTGCATCGGATATCTTGACGCGGTGATTTCCATCGCTTACTTTCGGGCGGCGCTTCCGTATTCCTGTGTGCCGGTGCTCTCGAAGGGGAAAAATGACACGTTTGTCATAAAAGATGGCTTTCACCCGTGCATTGAAAACCCTGTTGCAAACAGTATCAGCCAAAGCCGCGGGATGATTGTCACGGGCTCTAACGCGTCGGGAAAATCCACGTTTTTAAAGACGGTGGCAATCAATGCCATTCTTGCCCAAAGCATTCATACCTGCTGTGCGAAATCGTACAGCGGAAACTATTACAGGATTTATTCGTCAATGTCTTTGCGCGACAGCTTAGAGCATGGGGAAAGCTATTATATGGTCGAAATCAAGGCAATCAAGCGGATTGTGGACGCGGCGCTTTTAGACAGTGCAAATCCGCTGCTGTGTTTTGTGGATGAGGTGCTTCGGGGTACAAATACGGTGGAGCGGATTGCCGCGTCAGTCCAGATTTTAAAAAAGCTTTCGCAACAGGGAATTTACTGTTTTGCAGCGACGCATGATATTGAGCTTACGCAGCTGCTTGAGCGGGAATATGATAATTTCCATTTTGAGGAGGAGGTCAGGGACGGCGACGTTTTATTTTCGTACCGGCTTTTGCGGGGACGGGCGCATACGCGTAATGCGATACGGCTTTTGGAGATTATCGGATTTTCACAGGATATTATCAGACAGGCGGACGATATGGCAGGGACATTTTTAAGGACAGGAGAATGGAGCGTGAAGGGAACTTTGTACTGAAAGGATGCAAGGGACGGAGCTCTTTAGAAAATGAGAGGAAAGAGGAATGTTTGTAAAAATTTTTACCGATGGCGCGGCGCGGGGGAATCCGGAGGGACCGGGCGGTTACGGAACGGTGCTGCAATATGTTGACCAAAAAGGTCAACTCCATGAACGGGAATTTTCGGCAGGCTATAAAAAGACGACGAACAACCGCATGGAGCTTATGGCGGTGATTGTGGGGCTTGAGGCGCTCACAAAGCCCTGTGATGTGGAAGTGATATCGGATTCGAAGTATGTGACGGATGCGTTTAACCAGCACTGGATTGAGGGCTGGCTGAAACGGGGGTGGAAAAACAGCGCAAAGCAGGAAGTGAAAAACATTGACCTTTGGCAGCGGCTCCTTCGCGCACAGAAAGCGCACAGGGTAACGTTTACATGGGTCAAGGGACATGCGGGACACCCTGAAAACGAGCGGTGTGACATGCTTGCGACAATGGCAGCGGACTGCCCTGATAAAGACAGCTTACTGGATGATGCTGTGGGGGAAATTGTGCTGTGATGCCGTAAGACTGCATATAAAAATTTAAAATGGCCTGTTTATGGAGGAAGTTATGAAAAAGGTACTGTCAGTCTATCTAAGACCTTATTACGGGCGAATGCTGATTGGCTTTATCATTAAATTTACCGGTACGATTATGGATTTGTGCCTGCCTTGGATTTTGGCGTATATGATTGATACGATTATTCCGCAGGGTGCAAAAAACCAGATTTACCTGTGGGGGCTGGTAATGCTGGTATGCTCGGTGCTGGCGCTTACTTTTAACGTGCTGGCAAACCGTATGGCATCAAAGGTGGCGCGGGACACGACGGAAACGATACGCCATGATTTATTTGAAAAGGTTATGTATTTGTCCAATGCAAAAACAGATGGTTTTACAAAGCCTTCCCTCATATCAAGACTGACCACCGACACCTACAATGTACATCAGATGCTTGGCAGGGTGCAGCGGCTTGGCGTGCGCGCTCCGATTCTGATTGTCGGGGGCATTCTTGTCACGCTGACGCTTGATCCGGTTCTGACGCTTGTGCTGATGTCGGTGATGCCGTTGACTGCGTTTGTGATTTATTTTTTTTCCAGGAAAAGTATTCCAATGTATCACGCGCTGCAAAAAGCCGTGGACCAGTTTGTGCGGCTGTTAAGGGAGGATATCGCGGGCATCCGTGTGATAAAAGCACTGTCAAAGACGGACTATGAAAAGAAAAAGTATGAGGCGCTCAATAAGGAAGTCGTTATGCTTGAAAAAAAGGCGGACGTGACAATGGCGGCTGTCAATCCTGCGACAAACCTGTTTTTAAATCTTGGCATTGTGTTTGTCGTAATTGCCGGCGCATACAGGGTTCACCAGGGGTATTCCGAGGTCGGGAAAATTCTTGCGTTTCTTACATACTTTACGATTATCCTGAATGCCATGATTAATATTTCCAAAATGTTTGTCATTATCTCCAAAGCGGTTGCTTCGGCAAACCGGATTGTGGAAATCATTGATACCCCAAAGGACATGGAGCCTGTGTCCTGTGGGAAAGTGGCGGATGGAGCATATATCCGTTTTGAGCATGTGACCTTTTCCTATCAGCAGCAGGAGCAGCCTGCAAAGCAGGACATGGAGCCTTGCCTGACGGATATCAGCTTTTGTATGCAAAAAGGCGAAACGCTTGGAATTATCGGGTCAACAGGCGCGGGTAAAAGTACGATTGCTGCTCTTTTGATGCGTTTTTACGATGTCAGTGAGGGAGCCGTTTTTATCGGAGGGGAGGATATCCGTTCGATTCCCACGGGCAGACTGCGGAAGCTGTTTGGCGTGGTGTTTCAAAACGACACGATTTTTGAGGATACGATTGCGGAGAACATCCGTATGGGGCGTATGCTGTCAAACGACGACATTAAAAAGGCGGTTCTGCATGCAAAGGCGAAGGAGTTTGTCGAGGAGGCAGGGCGTGGATATGATAATCAGATGAACGTGCGCGGAGCAAATTTAAGCGGCGGGCAGAAGCAGCGTATTTTGATTGCGCGGGCTTTGGCGGCGCATCCGGATATTCTGATTTTGGACGATTCGTCGAGTGCGTTGGATTACCGGACGGATGCGGCTCTGCGCCATGAGCTGGCGGAGCATTTTTCGGACACGACAAAGCTGATTATTGCACAACGGATCAGCTCAATTATGCATGCGGACCATATTCTGGTATTGGAGGACGGGAAAACAGCCGGTTACGGAACGCATGAGGAGCTTTTGGAGCGCTGCAGCGTTTACCGTGAAATCAGGGATTCGCAAATATAGGGTTTGTGTGAAAGTGGAGGGATGAAATGGCGGAAAAGCAAAAAAAATATGAAAAGCCCAAAAACCGCAAGGGAACCATTCTGCGTCTTGGGCGTTATTTGATGCGGTACAAATACTGGATGCTGCTCGCCCTGACACTGACTGTCGCAAGTAATCTGCTCGCGCTTATGGGACCGATGCTTTCCGGCTATGCCATTGACGCGATTGAACCGGGTGTTGGCAGGGTCGATTTTGCGCGTGTGTTTTATTATGCGGCGTTGATGGTTGTGTTTTATCTGGTCTCGTCCGCACTGTCGTATGTACTCTCTGTCCTGATGATTCACATCAGCCGCAAGGTTGTGTACAAAATGCGCGAGGATGTTTTTACGCATCTGATGGAGCTTCCGGTCGGATATTTTGACACGCATCAGACGGGGGATATTATCAGCCGCATTTCCTACGACATTGACACGGTCAATACTTCGCTTGCAAACGATTTGGTGCAGATTCTCACGACGCTGATTACGGTCGTCGGGGCGTTTTCGATGATGCTTGCGATTTCGCTGCGGCTTGTGTTGGTTTTTGCGTTTACGGTGCCGCTTTCCATGCTTTTGACAAAGCTGATTACGGGAAAAACGCGTCCGCTGTTTCGCCTGCGTTCGCGAAGGCTTGGGGAATTGAACGGATTTGTTGAGGAGATGATAACGGGGCAGAAGACGCTCAAGGCATATCATCAGGAAGAAAATACCATTCAGAAATTTGACGTGAAAAACGAGGAGGCGGTTGAGGCGTACTATCGGGCGGAATACTATGGAAGCGTGGTGGGACCGACCGTAAATTTCATTAACAATCTTTCGCTTACTTTGGTCAGCGTGTTTGGCGCACTGCTGTTTTTAGCGGGAAAAATGCGCATTGGCAGTATTTCGTCGTTTATTCTGTATTCGCGTAAATTTTCGGGACCGATTAACGAGGCGGCAAATATTATGAGCGAACTGCAGTCTGCGCTTGCGGCGGCAGAACGAGTGTTCAACATGATTGACGAGCCTGCGGAAACGGCGGATGCAGAGGGCGCGGAAACGCTTTGCCAGGTAAGGGGCGATGTGCGGCTGGAAAACGTGAGCTTTGGGTATATGGAAGGGCAGCGCATTATTAAGGGGCTCAATTTATGTGCGCCGTATGGAAAGCTGGTAGCCATTGTCGGACCGACCGGCGCGGGAAAGACGACATTGATTAATCTGTTAATGCGGTTTTACGATGTGCAGGAGGGGAAGATTTCTGTTGATAATCATGAAATCCGTGATGTGACGCGCGCAAGCCTAAGAAAGGCGTATGCGATGGTTTTACAGGATACATGGCTTTTTCAGGGAACGGTTTTTGAAAATATTGCGTACGGACGGCAGGGGGCGACGCTTGAGGATGTCGTTGCGGCGGCGAAGGCGGCGAAAATCCATTCGTATATTATGAGGCTGCCGCAGGGGTATGATACGGTTCTGACGGACGAGGGGACGAATATTTCCAAGGGACAGAAGCAGCTTCTGACAATTGCAAGAGCAATGCTTTTGGATGCGCCGATGCTGATTTTGGATGAGGCAACATCCAACGTGGATACGCGCACGGAGCAGCAGATTCAGCAGGCAATGCGCAAACTGATGGAACATAAGACATGTTTTGTGATAGCGCACAGGCTTTCGACTGTTCAAAATGCGGATGAGATTCTGGTGGTCAACCACGGGGAGATTGTGGAGCAGGGGACGCATGGGACGCTGATGGAGCGGGAAGGATTTTATTATCAGCTTTACCGGGCGCAGTTTGAGTAGTTTTGATAAGAAAGTTGACAGAAAATACGAATTGGGATAAACTGAATATAAGACCTTCGGGGATGAATCTGCAGTAACTGCACAAAGGAGTATTAATGGATATGGAAGAAAGAAGAAAGAGTAAGAGAACGAACCTGGCGTCAAAGCTTTTGGTAAAGAGACTTGACAAGAGTGCACAGGAAGAGATTGGCGTGGAGGTTATGAACGTGTCAAAAACCGGAATCGGTTTTTACTGTGACGAGCTACTTGATATGGGAGCAGTATACGAGGCGTACCTCACGATTTGGACGAAGGAGGTTATTCATGCCTTTATTGAAATTGTGCGGATTGAGAAAAATGTGGACACATACGAGTACGGCGGGCTGTTTATCGGGATGCCGGAGGTTGACCTGCAAAGGATTGAAGTGTACAATACGGTCGCGGATGCGGAGAAATATATGCAAAAGTAAGAAAACTGTCAAAAACCGTGTAGGGAAATGCCTATGCGGTTTTTTCATAAGAATGGTCAGAAACGAATTTGAGAGGAGCAGCGTAAAAATGAAAAAATATACGGACATACACAAACTGTCGGACAACAAGTTCCTGAATCTATTTAAGCTTGACGCTTTGACGGACACGGGACGGAAGTTTGACTATTTTTTTGTATCAAGAAGAAAAGCGGAAAACATTAAGATATTGACTGACGATATGAAGGCGGAGGGTGTGGTGATTTATCCTATATGGAAAGAAAATCCGGATAAAATCGTGTTAATCCGCCAGTACCGTTATCCAGTCGGGGATTATCTGTATGAACTTCCGGCAGGGCTGATTGACGGGGATGAATTGCCGAAGGAAGCGGCAGTGCGTGAAATGAAGGAAGAAACGGGATTGGATTTTGAGGTATATGACGGTGGGGATGATGCATACCGCAGACCGTTTTTTATGGGAGCAGGCTTTACGGATGAAAGCTGCAATGCCGTGTTCGGTTACGCGTCAGGGACAATCGGGCGTGACGATATGGAGGATACGGAGACGATACAGGTTGTGATTGCCGATAAGGCGGAAGTTTCCCGGATACTGCGGGAGGAAAAGGTTTCCATCAGGGCGGCTTATCTGCTGATGCATTTTTTACATGCCAATCGGGAAAACCCGTTTGCTTTTTTGGAAGGGTAAGGCGCTTTGCAAACAAACTTTTGTGAAAAAAATGAATTTCATATTTTCAATTGCCAAGAATTATGATAAACTTTAAAAGTATATTACTTTAAACCATTAAAGCGAAGGAGAAACGAGAATGTCTAAGAATTACTATCAACCTGAAATTGAGACAATGCCTGTGGAGCAGATACAGGCGCTTCAGAGCAAGAGGCTTATCGGGCAGGTAAAGTTTGTTTATGACAATGTGAAATTTTACCATGATAAAATGGATGCGGCAGGCGTAAAGCCGGAGGACATCAAGGGGATTGGGGATTTACATAAGCTCCCGTTTATCGACAAAAACGACCTGCGCGACCAGTATCCGTACGGGCTTTTAGGCGTGCCCCTTTCGGACTGTGTGCGTATTCAGTCAACGAGCGGTACGACGGGACGCCGTGTAGTTGCGTTTTACACGCAGGAGGATATTGATGTTTGGGAGGAGTGCTGTGCGCGTGCGATTGTGGCGGCAGGCGGCACGAAGGACGATGTGTGTCATGTCTGCTATGGTTACGGACTGTTTACGGGTGGTCCGGGTTTAAATGGCGGTTCACATAAGGTAGGGTGCCTCACACTTCCGATGTCTTCTGGAAATACGGAGCGGCAGTTACAGTTTATGACGGATTTAGGTTCAACCATTCTTTGCTGTACACCGTCGTATGCCGCAAATTTAGGGGAAGCAATTAATGAGCGGGGATTAAAAGATCAGATTAAGCTCAAAGCCGGAATTTTCGGCGCAGAGCCGTGGACGGAGGAGATGCGCAGGAATATCGAGGAGTCGCTTGGCATTAAGGCGTATGATATTTACGGACTGACGGAGATTTCCGGTCCGGGCGTTTCCTTTGAGTGTGAAGAGCAGCAGGGCATGCACATTCAGGAGGATCATTTCATTGCGGAGATTATCAATCCCGATACGGGCGAGGTGCTTCCTGAGGGCGAGATTGGCGAACTTGTGTTTACGTGTATTACGAAGAAAGCGTTTCCGTTGTTGAGATACCGTACGCGCGATTTGTGTTATCTGACAAGAAAGCCGTGTTCCTGCGGACGTACACATATCCGCATGCACAAGCCGATGGGCAGAAGCGACGATATGATGGTTGTCAAGGGCGTCAACGTATGGCCTTCACAGATTGAGGCTGTTTTGTTAAATCAGGGTTATCAGGCAAATTATCAGATTGTGGTAGACCGTATTAAAAATAACGATACGATTGAGGTTCAGGTGGAAAAAACACCGGAGATGGCTGCCGACGCATCATTTGACGTGGCGGCGCGTGAGAAAAAGATTGTGGCAGGCTTAAAGTCCATGCTTGGCATTAAGGTTGAGGTTCAGGTGGTTGAGCCTAAAACGATTGCGCGAAGCGAAGGCAAGGCTGTCAGGGTAATTGACAAGAGGGATTTGTATAAGAAATAAGGACAGAATGCACACGGGCATCCAAATGAAATATGTCAGCAGCCTGACGGATGCCCGGCGCATGGGCAGGGGATAAGGTCGTTTCCCCGCTCGGTCTAGGAAAACATTAAGATGCTTCTGTTATGAAATAGGACTGCATGGAGGTTGCGACAATTGTGCCGTCGTCCTTAAAAATGTTGACTTCGTAGACGGCAACCTTGGAGCCGTATTTTACCTCCTTTGCTTCGGCAATCAGTTTTTTAGTGTCACAGGCGGGCGCAAGATAGTGAATGGTGCTGTCAACCGTGACAACGTCCTTTCCGTGCGTTAGGGCGGCACTTCCGCCGATGGTGTCGGCAAGCGCAAAGGTACATCCGCCGTGCACAATGCCAAGCGGATTTAGGATTTCCTGTTTCATGGGCATTTCACCCTTGCAGTAGCCGCATGAGATATCCGTAATCTCCATATTGAGCAGATGGATAAAGCCCTGTGTATTATAAAAATGTTCTTTGATATGGTCATAGTTTGTCATAACATGTTCCTTTCCCGACAGCAATATTCAAATGATTTACGATTGCGCTATTTTCAATTTTATCCATTTTTTTGTATTTTTCAAGTATTTTTCATTTATTATATCCATTTTTTTGAATACCGGTATCCTTTTTCCGTAAGGTTCTTTGCCGGAATTATGAAAAGAAGAAATGACATTGGCGTAATAAAAGAAACGGAGGCAGACAAATGAGACTTTTATATGCAACCAAAAATCCCGCAAAAATAGAGGCGATGCGAAGACGTATAGCAGCTCTTGGAATAGAATTATACGGGTTGGATGAGATGGATGTGGAGCTGCCGCAGATTCCGGAAACAGGAAAATCGCCTTTGGAAAATGCAAGGCAGAAAGCAAAGGCATATTTTGAGATTTTAAAGGTACCCCTGTTTTCCTGCGATTCAGGGCTTTATTTTGATAACGTGCCCGAGGAAATCCAGCCGGGTGTCAATGTGCGCCGGGTGAATAATAAACGGCTTGACGACAGGGAAATGCAGGAATATTATATCGGTCTTGCCAGGAAGTACGGTGATTTAACGGCGCGGTATAAAAACGCGATTTGTCTTGTGCTTGATGCAAACCGTATTTACGCGGCGATGGATAAAAGCATGGAAAGCGAGCCGTTTCTGATGACTTCCAAACCACATCCTAAAAGCAATCCGGGCTTTCCGTTGGACAGCATTTCGGTTGATATCAGGACAGGGAGGTATTATTATGACCTGCAGGATGACAGGCTTGATACGGTTGCCGTGGAGTACGGATTTCTGACATTTTTCGAGAAGTATGTGGGAGACATGGGCATTTAAGCCGTTGTGTGGATACACCTTGAAACGGGTATGGAGCTATGGTAGAATAAGAACGGTGAAAAGCTGCTTTTATTTGCAGGCTGGGAAGAACTGCGGTGAAAAACCAGTATGAAACAGCAGGTGGTCAGACAGAAAGCCTGAAAGGAGATTAGAGAAGATATGGGAAAGATTTTTAAATTTCATCAGGATGTGGACACGGATCAGATTATTGCGTCACAGTACATTATCTATCCGACCATTGACGAAATGAAGATGCATGCGTTTGAGTCGCTTGACGCGGACTTCGCGTCAAATGTGCGGGAAGGGGATTATGTCGTGGCGTCGGAGAATTTCGGCTGCGGCTCGTCAAGGGAACAGGCTCCTGCCGTATTAAAGGCGCTTGGCGTGAAGGCAGTTGTCGCAAAGTCGTTTGCACGGATATTTTATAGAAATGCCATTAACATCGGACTGCCTGTAATCGTGTGTAAGGATCTGTATGACAACGTGAATGCGGGAGACGAAATGGAGCTTTTTATGAAGGAAGGCGTTGTGCGTACGGGCGGCAGGGAATTTGAATGCACAAAACTGCCGGAATATATGCAGGGCATTCTTGATCAGGGTGGACTGATTGCATCGTTAAACAAGTAGTTATGAAGGGAGCAATGTTTCAATATGGGAATGACAATGGCGGAAAAAATTATTGCGGCGGCGGCAGGCGAAAGTGAAGTCAAGGCAGGTGATATCCATACCGTGGAACTTGACCGGCTGATGAGCAATGACGGAACGACACATCTTACGATTGACATGTACAACCAGCTTAAGGAGCCGCGTATTGCGGATGTGAATAAGCTTGTTTGGATTGTAGACCACAACGTACCCTGCGACAGCGCAAAGACGGCGGCATCGCACAAAAAAATGCGCGATTTTGCAAAAGAGCATGGCATTCGGTTTTACGAGGGCGCGGGTGTGTGCCATCAGGTAATGATGGAAAAACACGTTACAAGCGGAGAACTGATATTCGGGGCGGACAGCCATACCTGTGCGTACGGTGCGGTAGGTGCGTTTGGGACGGGGGTTGGCTGTACGGATTATCTGTATGCAATGGTGACGGGAAAATCGTGGCTTTTGGTGCCTGAAACCCTTCGGTTTAACTTAAAGGGAAAACTGAACGACGGCGTGTATGCGCGGGACTTAATTCTTTCGATTATCGGCATGATTGGCGCAAACGGCGCAAACTATATGGCAATGGAATTTGGCGGTGAGGGATTAAAAACCCTTAACATGAGCGACAGGATTGCGGTCTGCAACCTTTGTGTGGAGGCAGGTGCAAAGACGGCATTAATGGAGGTTGACGAGATTACACTGGAGTATTTAAAGGCGCACGGCAGAGAGCCGAAGTACTGCTTTGTAAGCGACGGTGACGCAGTGTTTGCACATACTTATGAAATCGACCTTGCCACAATCAGGCCGATTGTGGCAAAGCCGCATTTTGTGGACAGCGTGGTGGATGCGAAGGAGTGTGTCGGCACGCATATTGACGAGGCTTTTCTTGGCTCCTGCAACAACGGGCGGATTGAGGATCTGCGCGTGGGTGCACAGCTGATTAAAGGGAAAAAGGTTCACCCGCTTGTGCGCTTCCTGGTGGTTCCGGCAAGTGCCGAGGTTTACAGACAGGCACTTTCGGAAGGGATTATTGATACCTTTATGGAAGCAGGTGCGATTGTGATGAACCCCAACTGCAGTGTATGCTGGGGAAGCTGTCAGGGCGTCATTGGTGAGAATGAGGTACTGATTAGTACGGGTACGCGTAATTTTAAGGGACGTGCAGGGCATAAGGATTCGTTTGTGTATTTGGCATCTGCGGCAACGGTTACGGCTTCCGCAATCAAAGGTGAGATTGCCACGGCGGATTTGATATAGTTTGTAGAAAGGTTAGGTTTTTCGATATGGAAAAATTCAGCGGTAAGATATGGGTGCTTGGCGACGATATTGACACGGACATTATTATCCCGACGGAATATCTGGCGTTAAAGACTGTGGAGGATATGGCGCCCTATGCGTTTTCCCCTCTGCGCCCCGGACTGGCGGGACAGATTAAGAAGGGGGACATTATTGTTGCGGGAAAAAATTTCGGCTGCGGCTCATCCAGGGAACAGGCACCGGAAATCATTAAGGCACTTGGCATCCAATGTGTCATCGCCAAATCGTTTGCACGCATTTTTTTCCGGAATGCAATCAATAACGGACTTTTGCTGATTGAGAACAACAGGCTGCGTGATGCGGTTAGCGAAGGCGATGAGATAACGGTTACGATGAATGAAGCAATCATGCATAAAGGAACGAAGTATCCGATTACATCACTGCCCGAAAACCTTATGGAAATTCTTGAGGCGGGCGGTTTGGTAAAGGCAATGCAAAAACGGAATCGCATCTAATAAAGGAGTAATGCAATGGGTTTAACAGTGATAGAGAAAATTATCAGAAATAATGTCGGAAGGGAAGTAAAACCGGGCGAAATTGTGACAGTCAATGTGGACCGCGTGATGATACATGATATTTTCATCCCGTTTGTGGCAGCAAAGTTTGAGGAGATGGGATTCCAAAAGCTTTGGGACGCCGATAAAGCAGTGCTGATTTACGATCATTTGGTGCCTGCAAGCCAGGTTGACGACACAAGGCATTTTAAAATCGGTAATGAATTTGTCCATAAATACGGTATGAAAAACATTCACCGTGCTGACGGAATCTGCCATCAGCTGATGACGGAGGCTGGCTATGTCAAGCCCGGAAATATTGTGTTTGGAACGGACAGCCACACGACGACATACGGCTGCGTGGGCGCGTTTTCGTCAGGAATTGGCTATACGGAAATGGCGAGCATCCTGGGGACGGGTACGCTTTGGATGAAGGTGCCGGAAACGATTAAGGTAAACATCACGGGAACGCTGCCCAAAAATGTCATGGCAAAGGATATCATCCTGAGATTAATCGGGGATTTGGGTGCGGACGGTGCAACCTATAAGGCGCTTGAGTTTTCGGGCGACACGGTGGGACAGATGTCGGTGGCTTCCAGAATGTCCATGTCCAACATGGCGGTTGAGGCGGGTGCAAAATGTGCTCTTTTTACACCGGACGATAAGACGGCAGAATATTGCGGGATTACATTGACTGACAAGGAAAAGGATTTGGCGGGAGATTCCGACGCGCAGTATTGCCGGATTATCAATTATAAGGCGGAGGATTTTGTGCCGGTAATGGCATGCCCGTCAAATGTAGATAACATAAAACCGGTATCGGAACTGGAAGGAACATCAATTGATCAGGTATTCATCGGTTCCTGTACAAACGGAAGGCTGGAAGATTTGATGGCGGCGGCGGAAATTTTAAAGGGAAAGAAGGTCGCGCCGTTTGTAAAGCTGATTGTGACGCCTGCAAGCCGCAAGATATACAGGGAAGCCATAGAAAACGGTACAATGGCAGTTTTGGCACAGGCGGGAGCGATTATCACGCATCCGGGCTGCGGGCTGTGCTGTGGCAGAACCGGAGGTATTTTAACCGACGGGGAACGTGTGGTAGCAACAAACAACCGCAATTTCCTTGGGCGTATGGGGACATCGAAGGTCGAGATTTACCTGGCATCGCCAAAATCTGCGGCGGCGTGTGCCGTGGCGGGAAAAATTGTGGTGCCATAGGCTGTTCCAGGTTGGATTAAGCGTCCAATGACAAAACTGAAAAAATAAGGTATCCTCTGATTGATACATGTAATGTGTCGGTCAGAGGATTTTATTTTTGGAGGGCATTGATATGAAAGCAATTAAAATCGGAAACAGGGTAGAAATTTACAATGATACGGTACGGACGTTTGATGCGCTTCCGCCTAAAACCTATATGGTGCGGTTTGCAAAAATGTCGGGATTTTATCTTGAGGAGTATGCCGATATTGCGGTGAATGAGGAGAAGGTATACGGAAGGCAGATGGAAAAAGCGCGTAAGGTAATTGCGGCGTATCAGCGTTTTGACCGGAATTTGGGTGTGATTTTAAGCGGCGACAAGGGAATCGGCAAATCGCTTTTTGCCAGGCTTTTGGCAGTGCATGCGATGGAGGAGGGGATTCCTGTTTTGGTGGTCGATAAGTACATTCCGGGTATTGCCACTTATCTTGCAGGGGTTAACCAAAGGGTAATGCTGCTTTTTGACGAGTTTGACAAAACCTTTGGAGGGATAAAGCCGCCTGAGGGTGCACAGGAGCCGCAGACAGAGATGCTTAGTCTTTTTGACGGGATTTCACAGGGGAAAAAGCTGTTTGTCATTACCTGCAATGAAATCCGACATTTAAATGACTGTATTGTCAATCGGCCGGGGAGGTTCCATTACCATTTCCGGTTTGATTATCCGTCTGAGGGGGAGATAAGAAGTTATCTGATGGATAAGCTTGAACAGAAATATTATGATGAAATTAATACGATTGTGGAGTTTTCGAGGAAGGTGGATTTAAACTATGACTGCCTTCGGGCGATTGCGCTTGAAGTAAACAGTGGTGAACGGTTTGGCACGGCGATACAGGATTTGAATATTTTGAATTTGGTTCAGGATAAGTATGATTTGGAAGTACATTTCAAAAACGGGAAGGTGATTGGCGCACAGGGCATTGAAGTTGACTTTTTCAGTCAAGACCAAAAGAACGTATATATTTCAGAAGACAATTATCATGAGATTATCAATGTCCATTTTTATACGCAGGACTGTGAGTATGACATGCAGAACCGATATGCGGTCATTCCGGCAAAAAAGTTTATGCTTACATATGACGAGGATTATGAAAGTGAGCTGGTCAATAGAATGAAGGCTCTTATACCTGATTTCCTCATCCTTAGAAAGGTAAGGAATCAGAGCCTGCATTATGCAGTATAGTATAAAGATGATTATGCAGTATCAGGTGACAATATTCTGCCGGCATGATATAATTTTATTACAGCACATGTAAAAGAAAGGAAAGGGCGCGGGTGAGGATATGAAAAAAGCATACAGAACCTTTATAGGATTGATATTGACTGCAATGGTCGTTTTATGCCTTCCCGGGTTGAAGGAATTTACCGCCTCCTCTGCAGCCGATACTGACAAGCTGGAAGTGCATTTTATTGATGTCGGACAAGGGGATGCCACCTTTATTACATGTGGCGGTCATTCCATGCTGATTGATTCGGGGGATGATTCCAAAGGAACCGCAGTGCAGAATTATCTGCAAAAACAAAAGGTACAAAAACTGGATTATCTTATCCTTACACACCCGGATGCCGACCATATCGGTGGAGCTCCGGTTATTATCACAAAATTTGAGATTGACAGGGTTTTTGTGTCAAACTATGAAAAAGATAACAGAACGTATCAAAAGCTGATACAGGCATTGGATAATAAGCGGTTAAAAGCTGTAACCCCTGACGTTGGTGAAACATATCGTCTCGGGTCTGCAAAGATAACCGTTCTGGCACCGGACAGAATATATGATAATCCGAATGATGCATCGTTGGGACTGCTGATTGAAAATGGTGATAACCGTTTTCTGTTTACCGGGGATGCTGAGGAGCCGGCGGAGAATGATATCCTGAATAATCAGGCAGACATTTCCGCGGATGTATACCATGTGGGACATCATGGAAGCCGGACATCGACATCGGAAAAATTTTTTAATGCAGTCAAACCGGCATATGCAGTAATCAGCTGCGGTGAAGACAATGCCTATGGCCATCCGCATGCGCAGACACTCAATCTTTTTCGGGCGAATGCAGTGGAGGTGTACAGGACAGACGAGCAGGGAAGTATTGTGGCTGTCAGTGATGGTACGCAGATTTCGTGGAACTGCAGTCCGTCAACAACGTGGAAGCCGGGGGAACCGTCAGATCCCGGGTTCCAAAAGAAATCGGATAATTGCCCAACACAGATAACATACATTTGTAATACAAACACCAAAAAATTTCACTATCCAAGCTGTTCAAGTGTCTGTCAGATGAGCGGGAAGAATAAGAAAACGGTTACGATTTCAAGGGATGAAGTAATTGCGCAGGGGTATGCCCCCTGCAAAAAGTGCAATCCATAAGTCCTAAAAACGATGGCGGGTTATTAACCTGCCATCGTTTTTAGGTATAGCCCTGTGCAGGGAAGAAAATATACCTGTTTTTCGATTTGATTGCAGCTACCGGCTTCTTGCGGTAATAATCCACGGCGAGGGAGCACTCTTAAAGGTATTATTGCTGCCAAGTTTTGCAACAGATACCTGGATGGTGTCGATGTCCGCAAGTCCCAAATTGCGCAAAGTGTCGGGCAGGATTGCCGCGGATCTGAAATCAAGCGTATAAATCACTACGGTTATGTCTGGATTTATCCTTGTCAGATAGGTAAGCTCCTGGTCGGTACTCGCCGATGCGACCAAAAAAACAAGTGACGGTACAGGACAGTCTGCCATTGTCTCCTCATCAACATGGTCAATGATTTTAATATTATGCAAATCAAAATGCGCGACATTGTCTTCCAGGGTAGAGCGGTCGGCACGGCTGTATTCCACTGCAATTACAGAGCCTTCTGCGGCAATCAGGGCAGCTTCAATGGCAATACTTTCACCGCCGATAACACAGATGTCATCCTGCGGCGCAACTGCCATTTTACTCAGGATAATGGAGCGGATTTCGCTTCCGACATACTGAATGGAACCGCGCTGTAAAAGTTCATTGCTAAGTCCGATTTTAGCGGTGTTTCTGGCATTCGGATTGAGTATCAGCATTCCTGCGGAGGCATTAATTCCGCGGTCAATCATATCCTTTACGTAATTATGTAAAATTTCCCCGGACGGATCAGAGCCTTCATTGTACCAAACCTCGCATTCCCCAAGACCTGCATTCCACAGGCGGTAGAAAATATCATCTATTCCGGCATTGGTAAATACAAGGGTGGTTTTGTGAGACTCGACAGTGGGTATCACGTTCTTGTTTTTCTTTGTGATGTCAATAATTTTTACATGTTCCAGGTCTATTTCGGTGTTTTTTGCGTAATACTGTAACCATGCAAGTATCACATCGTTGGTAAAAATCTGTTTTTCCATAGGCCGTATGCCCCCTTTATATTTGATAAGTCTATTGTAACACTTTGGGAGGGGTTGTACAATTTGTTTTTTGCAGTCAAAATGAGTTCACTTTGTCCTTGTCAAATCAAATGGCGTCATTTATTATAAATACAGGTGTACTTTCAAACATTGTCCATTCAATGTATGTACAAAAAAAGAAACCATAAATCATCACTGTTTGCGGGGAAAATATTTTGGAAAAGGTAATAAAAAACAAATATGTTTTATTCAGTATTCTTTATTGGGGGATAACAGGGCTTCTTTTGTATAAAATCTCTTCTTTAGGATTGTGTACGTTAGGAACGTCCGACGCGATTGCACAACATTATCCGGTTATGAGCTATGTAAGGACCCTTTGGAAGGAATGCTTTGGCGCATTGCTTCGCGGAGAACACTATACGTTTCCGATGGTCGATTTTACGGTGGGAATGGGGGAAGATACCATTTCTGCGTTAAACTATTATGGACTGGGGGATCCGTTTTATTTGCTGACAATGCTGTCGTCACAGGAGAATCTGCCGTATTTTTATTCTTTTTTCCTGTATTTCAGAATATATACCGGCGGACTTGCTTTTATGGCTTTTTCTTCCGAGCTTAGCCGTTCCAAAAGCACGGCTGCTTATATTGTAGGCACATTTGTGTACTGCTTTAGCGGATTTGCATTATTGAGTAATGCGCATATTATTTTTGTGCATGCGATGTTTTATATACCGCTGATGATGCTTGGCGCTGAAAAGTCGATGCATCAGAAAAGGAAAGGATTATTGTGTATTGCCACGTTTGGGTTTGCGTTGTCGGGTTTTTATTTTTTGTATATTGGTTCTGTTTCACTGGCAGTATACGTTATTTACAGGTTAATCGTACAAAAAAGCGCCTTAAAACCGGCAATCGTCAAAATAGGAACCCTGATTGCGGAATATTTCTTAGGCTTAGGATTGTCAGCTGTGATTTTGCTGCCTGCAATACTTGGTTTTTTTTCAAGCGGAAGGGGAAAACATCCGGAATTAAGCCTGATAATGTCTTTGGCGGAAGTGCTGCGTATGCTTTTGAATATGTTTTTGCCTTCTTATGAGCTGGGGCAGACTTTGGGGGTCTGTACGATTGGAATGATTGTATTGGTATGTGTCATCTCTGCCAAAAACAGGAAGCAGGAAAAAATAAATCTGCTGCTGCTGTTTTTACTGGCAATCATTCCGTTCGTATCATATGTAATGTCAGGATTTGGCGCTTCATATGACAGGTGGGAACTTGTTATTGACATGTATATTGCATTTTTGGCTGTTGATATGTTTGATGAGCTTGGAAAGATTACCATATGGCAGAAAGCGGCAGTCGGTGTGGTCTTCTGCATTTTGTTTGTTCTTGGGAAAAAACAGGATTTGCTTGATTATTACCAATTCAAAGAAACGCTTCGGTCTTACGCAATTATTATGTTCGTGCTCCTTCTTTTTATTCCTTTGTTAAAGCGTATAAAGAAAGAACGGATTGGAATAGGTATTCTGTTTGTAACAGCGGTTTTCACAATGAATACAAACTGGAGAACAACGGCAAGGGATAATGACATAGCGTATTTAAGGGAACGGGATGCGGTGGCGCAATTAATTGAAAAGGACGGACAGGATACGTTTTACCGTATTGATAATGAGCGGGCTTTTGCAGAACCAAGGCTTTGGATGAACATTTCAATGTTCCACGGATACTGCGGGACAATGCAGTATTTAAGCATCAGCAATCCCTATTATGTGAAAAGCTTTAGAAAGTGGGATATTTCTTCAGGTGGCTTTAATGTATCCGGACTTGACCAAAGAACTGTTTTGGAGACACTGTGTGCCGTTAAATATTTTGTTGTCAGAACAGAAAACGCAAGTATTGTACCGTTTGGATTTACGTATGTGAAATCTACTGCAGATGGGGAATGGAGCCTTTATGAAAATACAAATGTCCTGCCGGTTGCATATACTTATGAAACAGTTTTTGATACGGATTCATATGACAGCATGAACGGGTTGGAAAAGCAGTCGGTAATGCTGCAGGCAGCGGCAGTCAGGGATTACGAAGGGGAAAAGGAACCGTTAAAAACCATGGACAATGAGCTGACAGATGGAAACTATACAATTTCGGATGAAAATGGCGTTCTGATTGATGACGACATGATACAGGCTGACAAGGGGGACAGCATTATTCTTACGACGACCCTTAAGAGCGGCTGCGAGAACTGTTTACTGTATACAGGGGATAATCGTTTTAACGCCCAGATCAGTATTGAGGACGGATATATCAAAAGCGGCATTTCCGACCCGCCTATCATTGTAAATTTGGGGACGACACAGTCGGATAAATCCGTTCAGATTAAGCATACTTTTTCAAAGGCGGCAAGCATAAACAGAAAGGACATTCATGTTGTATACCATGATTTATCAAAATACCGCCAATATACGGACGCACTAAAAAAAGACACGGATGGCAGATTTTTGGTGACCACGAATAAGATATGCGGTGAAATAAATTTAGAAAAAGATAAAATACTGTGTTTTTCCGTTCCGTATGCGAAGGGATGGCATGCGCTGATAGACGGGAAAGAAACAAGAACGTATTTGGTGAATGATTTGTTTACAGGAATAGAGGTTCCAAACGGCCGGCATAAAGTTGAACTGTATTATATCACGCCCGGTATAAGGACTGGCGCTGCCATATCCGCATTATCATTCCTGTGTATTGTTATCTGGCTGGTTTATAATCGAAAAACATATCAAGAAAAAAGGCGTGCTGATTAGAAACAGAATGCAAAGTCCCTGCAAATTTTTCTTGCCAAATCCAACGGTATCATTTATGATGAAATCAGATACACAACTGGCGGAAACGGTACTGGCTGTCAGACAGGCAGCCGGTGCTGTGTAGGGCAACCTACAGGGAGTGTATGATCGTTGAAAAGCCGACCGTCTGGGCAGTATGGTATTTGTGTGCCCGGACGTTTTTTTGTGTTCGGCGTACACATTCCTTTATAAAAATACATAGGAGGTTTGGAACATGGAAATGGTATCACTGGAGCAGGAGCTTAAGGGGAACGTCTATCCCGGAAGAGGCATTGTCATCGGTAAAACAGGTGACGGCAAAAAGGCGGCAATCGCTTACTTTATTATGGGAAGAAGCGAGAACAGCAGGAACCGCGTGTTTGTGGAGGACGGCGAGGGCATTCGTACACAGGCGTTTGATCCGTCCAGGCTAAGCGACCCGAGTCTGATTATCTATGCACCGGTCCGCGTGCTTGGCAACAAAACAATTGTCACGAACGGTGACCAGACAGACACGATTTATGAGATGATGGATAAGCAGCAGACGTTCGAACAGGCGCTCAGAACAAGGGAATTTGAGCCGGATGCGCCCAATTATACGCCAAGGATTTCAGGAATCCTGCATATTGAAAACGGCAGCTATAATTACGCAATGTCTATTTTAAAGAGTAACAACGGCAATCCGGATGCGTGCAACCGTTATACATTTGCGTATAATAATCCTGTGGCGGGCGAGGGGCACTTTATCCATACGTACATGGGTGACGGCAATCCGTTGCCAAGCTTTGA
This sequence comes from Lachnospiraceae bacterium UBA7110, assembly GCA_002492295.1. GTDB lineage: Bacteria > Bacillota > Clostridia > Lachnospirales > Lachnospiraceae > COE1. The sequence goes on along the minus strand of DKYC01000168.1, from coordinate 5,002 downwards.
GGGCGAGCCAAAGCTTGTGGATATTCCAAACGATATCGATGCGTTCGGCGATATGGTGTGGAACAGCTTAAATACAGACAATAAGGTATCGCTTTTCATACGTTTTATTAATATTGAAACAGGGAAATACCAAACAAAAATTTACAATAAAAATGCATAAGAAAAATCAGAAAAGGAGCAGCAGCAATGAAAGAATTAGAATTGAAATACGGTTGTAATCCCAATCAGAAACCTTCCAAAATTTATAGGAAAGACGGTGAACTGCCGATTGAAGTATTAAACGGAAAGCCTGGGTATATCAATTTTCTCGATGCGTTTAACGGCTGGCAGCTTGTAAAAGAGCTGAAAAAGGCAACGGGGCTTCCGGCGGCGACATCGTTTAAGCATGTGTCTCCGGCGGGCGCTGCCGTAGGGATTCCATTAAATGAAGTGGAGCGTAAGATTTACTGGGTGGATGACATGGGCGTTTTGTCACCGCTTGCAAGCGCGTATGCAAGGGCAAGGGGGGCGGACAGGATGTCTTCGTTTGGTGATTTTATTTCGTTATCTGACATTTGCGATGTTGATACGGCAAGGCTGATTAAGCGCGAGGTATCGGACGGGATTATTGCGCCGGGGTATGAGCCGGAGGCACTTGAACTTTTGAAGGGTAAGAAAAAGGGGAATTATGCGGTAATCCAAATTGACCCTGACTATGTGCCAAACCCCGTGGAAACAAAAGATGTTTACGGTATTACGTTTGAACAGGGAAGGAATGAGCTTGTGATTGACGATGCGCTGTTTGCAAATGTAGTAACGGAAAATAAGGATATTCCTGAACGGGCGAAAATTGACCTTGCAATTGCCATGATTACGTTAAAATATACGCAGTCAAATTCGGTGTGCTATGTCAAGGGCGGGCAGGCAATCGGTATCGGCGCGGGACAGCAGTCGCGCATTCACTGCACAAGGCTTGCGGGCAATAAGGCGGACAACTGGTTTCTGCGTCAGCATCCGAAGGTGTTAAATCTGCCGTTTAAGGAAAAAATCGGACGTGCCGACAGGGATAATACGATTGATGTGTATATGAGCGACGATTACATGGACGTACTTGCGGACGGTATATGGGAGAATTTTTTTACGCAGAGGCCCGATGTGCTGACGAGGGAGGAAAAGCGCGCATGGCTTGACCAAATGACGGGTGTGGCGCTTGGATCGGACGCATTTTTCCCGTTTGGTGACAATGTGGAGCGGGCGCACAGAAGCGGCGTAAAATACATTGCGCAGCCGGGAGGTTCCATTCGGGACGACAATGTGATTGAAACCTGCAACAAATACAATATGGCGATGTGCTTTACGGGCATTCGGCTGTTTCATCATTAATCGGGAATGAAACTGGGAAGTGGCAGACGCATTGACGGGAATTGTCGGTGCGTCTTTTCCGTATGGAGTTCAGTTTGTATGGTTTGGTCGGTTTGATTCGGAAAGAATGTGAAAAATATAACAGGATAGGGAGTGGATGAGGCGTGATACAGGAGTTGGAAAACGGGATATACCGCAATGAATACAGGGAGCAGAGCCCTGCACCGGGAGATTACATAATCTTTGCGAAAGGACGCAGCGTACTTGTGAAAAAAGGATGTGAAACGATTATGTTTCCTCGTTTTGAAGAAATCGTTTCAGAAATGGTTTACATATACTTATTCCAAATTGACATAAACGGGAAAATGCAAAAATTCTTTCTTGGAGAGGCAGATAAGGTTTCAGACGGTTTACGAAAAGACTATGATTACGGTCAACAGAATATGTTCCGCATGATGGGACCTGACTATATGGCGTTTGCGGGAATTACGGCGTGCCAGCTTGCAAACTGGTATGCGTCGGTGACATTCTGCGGTACTTGCGGGACAAAGCTTGTACATGACAAAAAAGAGCGGATGATGCGTTGCCCAAGCTGCAATGCCATGCATTATCCGAAGATTTCGCCTGCCGTGATTGTAGGGGTGATTGACCGGGAGCGAAATAAAATCCTGATGACAAAGTACGCGGGGCGCGAATACAAGAAGTATGCGCTGATTGCAGGATTTACGGAGATTGGCGAGACGGCTGAGGACACGGTCCGGCGTGAGGTTTTGGAAGAAACGGGCGTTCATGTAAAGAATGTGCGTTATTACAAAAGCCAGCCGTGGTCGTTTACGGACACGCTGCTTTTGGGATTTTACTGCGATTTGGACGGGGACGCACAGATTCGGATTGATGAGGAGGAGCTTTCCCTGGGAGAGTGGCTATCGCCGGAGGAAATCCCAACGGAGTACGACGGAATTAGTCTGACAAACGAGATGATTATGCGGTTTAAGAATGGAAGTAAGAAGGAATGATGGGATTAAAAAATCAGGTTTTTCTATTACGAGAACATGAAAAACCTGATTTTTTATTATTTCCAATATATGCCGGTGGCCGGACTTGAACCGGCACGGGGTTGCCCCCGGCAGATTTTGAGTCTGCTGCGTCTGCCATTCCGCCACACCGGCGTGTTATGTGCTTGTCATAACGACAAAAAATATGATAGCACATTTTGACAATTTAGGCAAGTATTATTTTAAAAATATTGTGGAAAATATTTTTAACTTTGATATAGACTTTTTTGAAATAAGTGATAAGATAGTGACTTGACAAAAAAGCTATCATGTAAAATAAATATTCATGAGGCATGGTGAATTTTTAGGAAAAGGGGCTTGGAGGAGTACATTATGGACGAGGTAAAGAGCAGGGGCTCATTGGCAGGAATTTTAAAGAGCTTAAACGGCACAAAGGACATGACGGACGGAAAACCCATGAAGCTGATTTTGGAGTTTGGACTGCCGTTACTGTTCGGTCTGATTTTTCAGCAGATGTACAATATGGTGGATTCCATTATCGTCGGTAAAAAGCTTGGTGTGGACGCGCTTGCGGCAGTCGGCTCGACCGGTTCGATTAATTTTATGATACTGGGCTTTTGTATCGGTGTCTGCAACGGCTTTGCAATTCCCGTGGCGCAGACGTTTGGCGCAAAGGACTTTTCCAATCTGAAAAAATATATTACAAACGGCGCATTGACGGCGGTCGTATTTGCCGCATTGATGACGGTGATTGTGGGAATTTTTACAAGGCAGATTCTGATTGCGATGGATACGCCGGAGACGATTTTGGATCAGGCATATTCCTACATATTTATTATATTTATGGGCATTCCGGCGGCGTTTCTCTATAATTTGGTTTCCGGCATTCTTCGTTCGCTCGGTGACAGCGTGACGCCGGTTATCTTTTTGGTTTTTTCGTCGGTATTAAATGTCATTCTTGACCTTTTGCTGGTGTCGCCGCTTGGCGTGCGCGGAGCCGGGTATGCGACGGTAATTTCACAGGCGGTTTCCGGCATGATTTGCCTTTTGTATATGATAAAAAAGTACCAGTCCTTGCATTTTCAAAAGGAAGACTGGCGTTTTAGCGGTAAACATGCGGTGAAGCTCTGCTCCATGGGGGTACCGATGGGACTGCAGTATTCCATTACGGCAATCGGCAGTGTCATTTTACAGGCAGCGGTAAACTCGATGGGTGAGGTGATTGTCGCTTCGGTGACGGCAGGAAGCAGAATCAGTATGCTTGCGTGCTGTCCGTTTGATGCGATGGGCTCTACAATGGCGACATATGGCGGGCAGAATGTCGGCGCGGGGAGGCTCGATAGGGTTGACAGGGGCTTAAAGGACTGTACAAAGCTTGGGATTGCGTATGCAGTCGTTGCCTTTTTGTTTATGGTTTTTTTCGGGAAACGGATGGCGCTGCTGTTTCTTGACAGCCCGACGGAGGAAATCATCACCTATATTTATTACTTTGTGATTGCAAACTCGGGGGCGTATATTCTGCTTGCGCTTGTCAACATCGTCCGGTTTATGATACAGGGGTTAGGCTTTTCTACCTTTGCAATTCTTGCGGGCGTGGCGGAAATGCTGGCAAGAGCGATATCAGGATTTGTTTTGGTGCCGCATTTCGGGTATCTTTTCGTGATTTTGGCAAGCCCGCTTGCATGGGTGTTCGCGGACGCGTTTTTGGTACCGGCGTATTTTCATGTGATGAAGAAGCTGCGGGGGCAGATAAACGGATAAAATAAAGAAGAAAACAGCGTTGAAAGCTGATATGCGGGCAGCTTCCGACGCTGTTTTTATGTTTGTTTAAATAGGGGAAAATTATTGGAACCGCTGGTCAATACACGTTTTGATAATCTGTGCGCATTCTGCATATGCCCGGAATGTGGAGGTGTCAAAACAGATATCATAGTGCTCGGGGTTTTCCCAGTCGCGTCCCGTGTGGAAGTGATAATACTCCCGGCGGTTTTTGTTTGTTTGGTTGATGTGTTTTTGCGCCTCTTTTTCAGTGATGCCAAGCCGTTTCATTTCGTTTTTTACGCATACCTCAAAAGGCGCATACAGAAAAATACGAAGCAGATTCGGGCAGTCTTTTAAGACATAATCGCCTGCTCGCCCGACGCATACAAGGGATTCGCTGTCGGCAAGCTCCTTGAGCGTCTGCGCCTGGCAGTTAAAAAGATTGTCCTCGCGTGTGTAGTCGTCGCTGTGTGGTGAAATAATTTCTCCGGCATACACCTTTTTTGATATTTTATAGAGCAGGCTTTTGCTGTTGCTTTCATCCGCCTGATGAAACAAAGCTTCGTTGATACCGCTTCTTTGTGCCGCAAGCGCGAGCAGTTTTTTGTCATAGAGGGAAATGCCGTATTCCTCACATAAAAGTTTTGCAATCGGTGTGCCGCCGCTTCCGCATGTCCTTGCAATTGTTACCGCAAATCGTTTCATATGCATCATCCTTTCGTTTTGTCTGACATCATTCCAGTTTATATAGTATAGTATGACATATTTTGCGTTTATTTTCAAATCTTTATTTCTTTTTGGCAAAACAGTATACTTTTTCAAGTGCGGTGAGTGTCCCGTTTTTTACGGTCAGGTTTCGTAAAATGCAGGAATTGTCAGATTTT
>DKYC01000022.1:5582-6108 GCA_002492295.1 Lachnospiraceae bacterium UBA7110 | reverse complement strand
CTGATTAATTTCTTTTTCATAATGACATACCTCTTTCTTTTTTCTGTTTTTTTAGTATTACTGATTTGCGGAAATATTATTCCGAAACGTTTTCGGCACCGTTTCCAGTAACGTTATCGGTAACGTTTCCAAGTGACAATTGTATAATAGCATTTTGCCGAAGAATTTGCAATAGTGAAATAAAAAGAAACTTTTTTTTGGTAATTATATCAGTTTTCTGAATGGTATTTTGTGCAAAACACACATGAAAATAAGAAAGTGCAGCGCCCTGCATCCTATCTGATGTAAGACACTGCACAATTTTCAGACCTGTTCCTACAGTCTAATCCCGTCCGTAAATATCCCTCGTATAAATCTTTTCCGCCACATCCGCAAGTTCGTCCGTCATACGGTTTGCGATAATCACATCTGACATCTGCTTAAACGCATCCAAATCACGTATCACCCTGGAGCGGAAAAACTGCTCTTCCTTTAACGCCGGTTCATAAACAACCACCTCAATGCCCTTTGCCTTAATCCGCTTCAT
>DKYC01000022.1:0-5307 GCA_002492295.1 Lachnospiraceae bacterium UBA7110 | reverse complement strand
GCCCTTTGCCTTAATCCGCTTCATAATGCCCTGAATGGATGACTGCCTGAAATTGTCGGAGTTTGTTTTCATGGTCAGACGGTACACTCCTACAATCTGCGGATGTTTTGCCAAAATCATATCGGCAATATGGTCTTTTCTCGTCCGGTTTGCGTCTACGATTGCGGAAATAATGTTATTTGGTACATTGTGAAAATTCGCGCGAAGCTGCTTTGTGTCTTTTGGCAGACAGTAGCCGCCATAGCCAAACGACGGATTGTTGTAGTGCGTACCGATTCTCGGGTCAAGCCCTACGCCCTCAATAATCTGCTTCGTGTTAAGTCCGCGCACCTCCGCATAAGTGTCAAGTTCGTTAAAATACGCTACGCGAAGCGCAAGGTACGTGTTGGAAAACAGCTTGATGGACTCCGCCTCCGTCGCCCCCGTAAAAAGCGTCGGAATGTCCTGTTTGATTGCGCCTTCCTTTAATAAATCGGCAAACGTTTCCGCGCGCTTTGAGCACTCGCCCACAATGATGCGGGACGGATAAAGGTTGTCATAAAGCGCCCTGCCCTCGCGCAGAAATTCCGGCGAAAAGATAACATTGTCGATGCCGTAGCGCTTCTTAATCTCCTCCGTATACCCTACGGGAACCGTCGATTTAATAACCATGACCGCCGCCGGATTGACCTTCTCTACCAGTTCAATCACCGCCTCAATGGAGCTTGTGTCAAAAAAGTTTTTGTCCGGGTCATAATTTGTCGGCGTCGCGATAATAATATATTCCGCGTCCCGGTACGCCTCCTCGCCGTTTATGGTCGCCTTTAAATGCAAGTCCTTCCCGGCAAGGTATTCCTCGATTTCCTTATCGATAATCGGCGATTTTCTGTTGTTTATCATGTCCGCCTTTTCCGCAAATACATCCACCGCAGTCACCTCATTGTGCTGCGCAAGAAGGATTGCATTCGAAAGACCGACATACCCAATTCCTGCTACTGCTATTTTCATTTAAATCCTCCATTCTTTCCAATGTATGCGGCGCAAGCACAAATTTGCAACAGCAGCCGTCTCCTGTTTGGTTTTATAATTTCCAAATATCACGGTTATACTCCGCGATGGTTCTGTCTGATGAGAAGAAACCTGCCTTCGCAATATTGACAAGCATCATGCGTTTCCATTTTTCCTCGTTACGGTAATCCTCAAACATTCTGTCCTTTGTTGCAATATAATCCTCAAGGTCAAGCAGCGTCATAAACCAGTCCTTGTTCATCAGCTCCTTTTGCAGTCTGACAAGACGTGTCCTGTCGCCCGCCTTCAGAATTTCCCTGCTTGTAATAAAATCGACTGCCTCTCTGATCACCCTGCTCTTCTTATAAAAATCTTTCGCCACATAATCCGCCTTCTCATAATGCGCAATGACATCCTCCGACTTCTCGCCGAACACATAAATATTGTCATCACCCACCAGCTCGTGGATTTCCACATTCGCACCGTCACTTGTGCCAAGTGTCACCGCACCGTTTAACATAAACTTCATGTTTCCGGTACCGCTCGCCTCCTTTGACGCAAGGGAAATCTGCTCGGAAATGTCGCACGCGGGGATTAACCGTTCCGCATAGCTGACATTATAATTTTCGACCATAACCACCTTCATGGAATCCTTCACGTCCGGATCGTTGTTGATGATTTCCTGTAAGCATAAAATTAAATGAATAATATCCTGCGCAATCACATATGCCGGAGCCGCTTTTGCGCCAAATATAAATGTAATCGGTGTAGAAGGCTTTTTGCCGCCCTTAATTTCAAGATACTTATGGATAATATACAGCGCGTTCATCTGCTGACGCTTATACTCATGAAGCCGCTTAATCTGAATGTCAAAAATTGAGTCGGGATTGATTTCCACACCCTCGTGCTCTTTGATATAAGCCGCAAGGAGCGCCTTTTTATCCTTTTTAATCGCCTTGATTTCCGACAAAAGCGCCTCGTCGTCCATATGCTTTAACAGCTTTTCAAGTTCCGCAGCATCCTTCTTATAGCCTTCCCCGATGGTCTTTGTAATGCATGCCGCAAGCTCCCTGTTGCATGAAAGCAGCCACCGTCTGAACGTAATGCCGTTTGTCTTGTTGTTGAACTTTTCGGGATAAATCTTATAAAAATGATTTAACTCCGTGTCCTTCAAAATCTCCGTATGGATTGCCGCAACGCCGTTTACCGAAAATCCGTAGTGGATGTCGATGTGCGCCATATGCACCCTGTCATCCTTGTCGATAATCTGTACCTTCTCTTCAGTGTACTTCGCCGCAACGCGCTTGTCAAGCTCTCTGATAATCGGCATAAGCTGCGGAACCACCTTTTCAAGGAACTTTACAGGCCATTTCTCAAGCGCCTCCGCAAGGATGGTATGGTTGGTATAGGCGCATGTCCTGCTGACCACCTCAATCGCCTCGTCCATGCTAAAGCCCTCGTCCTGTGTGAGAATACGGATTAACTCCGGAATGACCATCGTCGGGTGCGTATCATTAATCTGAATAACCGCATGCTCATTTAATTTGTGAAGGTCATAGCCGTTCTCCTTCATTTCTTTTATAATCAGCTGCGCACCGTTGCATACCATAAAATACTGCTGGTAAATACGAAGCTGCTGTCCTGCCTCGTCGGAGTCGTCAGGATAGAGGAAAAGTGTTAAATTCTTGTCAATATCCGTTTTGTCAAAATCAATGCCCTCCTTGACAATGCTCTCATCCACTGTCTCAATGTCAAACAGGTGCAGCTTGTTCATCCCCTGTCCATATCCGATGACATCAATGTCATACAGTCTTGACACGACCTTCTTGTCGCCAAAATAAACAGGGAACGAAATGTCCGTCTTTGTCAGCCACGACTGCTTCTCAATCCAGTCGTTCTTTTCCGCCATCTGCTGCCTGTTTTGAAATACCTGCTTAAACAGTCCGAAATGATAGTTTAAACCGATGCCGTCTCCCGGAAGTCCCAGGCTTGCAATCGAGTCCAAAAAGCACGCTGCAAGACGTCCAAGTCCGCCGTTTCCAAGCGAAGGCTCCGGCTCAACCTCCTCAATTACGCTGAGGTCTTTTCCCTCCTGCTTCAAAACATCCGCAAGCTCCTCGTAGATTCCGAGATTAATCAGATTGTTTGACAATAACTTTCCGATTAAAAACTCCGCCGAAATGTAGTATACCTTTTTCGTACCCTTGATGATGCCCTTTCCTTCCATCATCTCCTTGGTCATGTTAAGAATGGCAAAATAGAGGTCTTTGTCGTTCAGATCCTTAACTGCCTTTCCATACATCTTCTGTGCCATTGCTTCCAAATTTGTTTTCACGCTCATTGTTTTACTCCTTTTCTTTATGAGAAATTTAATTGGTTTCTGTTTTGTTGTTTTTATTATGCTATGAAATAACATCCAGGTATTTAATCCGCATCAGCTTGTGCGGCATGATAATCTCCCTGCCCGCCTCTCCGCCAATCAGCCGTCCCGCCTCCTCGACGGCACACGCCGCAGTCCTTTTAAAATCCTGACCGACCGTATGCATCTGTTTTCCCGCGTAGCCCATCAGGTTTACTCCGTCAAAGCCGCATACCGGACGGTAAATATCCATATCAATCAGCGCCTTCATCGCACCAATCGCCATCAAATCCGACGCACAGATAATCGCATCCTTATGCGCCGCGTACTGCATGGTCAGCTTTCTTGCCTCAAGCTCGCTGAAATTCCCTGCGCGGATTAAAAGCATAAGCCCCATCTCCTGCGCAAGCTCCTGTATGCCCCTCAGGCGCTCCCCTGACACGTAGCCTTCCTTTTTACCTGCTATATAGAGTATCCGTTTTACCGTATTTTGGACGCCAGCGCCCCTGGCCGCAGTACTTTCCATTGCAAAGCTTTCCGTCAGGAATTTCTTTGCCACCTCATATTGCGCCTTCCGGTTGTCGATATGAATGCTTGATGTATTTTCATCCACGCCGGGCGCATTGATTAGTACCGTCTTAAACTTTCCGCTTTTTATCAGCCCGCAAAGCGCATCATCCTCTTTGCTGGAAAGGCTGCATACAATCAGCCCCTCAACGCTCTGCGACTGGAAATAACGCATCATTTCCTCGGCGCCCATATCACTCAGCATCGCTTTGAACACGGTTATGATATCCATTCCAAGCTCCTTCGCCCGGTTGATTGCGCCAATCATATACTGCATCGGAATTTCATCGACCGCCTGCGCGTTCCTGTTCACATCGAGCACCAGCGCCACACGTCCCGACCGCTTAGAGGATAACGCGGAGGCAATGGAATTTGGTACAAAACCCAACTGCTCGATTGCCCTGTTGACCCGTTCCTTTGTCTCGTCCCGCACGTTCGGATAGTTGTTTAATACCTTTGAAACCGTGGAAATTGCCACACCTGCTTCTTTTGCCACATCCCTTATTGAAACCACGTAATCCTTCGCCCTCCTCCTGTTGGAAAACGTTTTCAGAAAACGTTTTCTTTATAGTACAACAAAAATAACGGTTTGTCTACCGTTATTTTGAATTTTTTCCTGAAAATTATTCCTTTTTATTCCACCCGCTTCGCAACAACTGCAAAACGCCCATTTTTCGTGTGGTATGCACAGGTGGAAAGCGTAAGGATTTCGTCGCCAAACTGCGCCGTTACGCCTGTATCATACAGGGACAGGCGTTTGATGTTGTCATAATATTCCCCAAACTGTTCCTGCGTATCAAAGCTGAAATATGCGTAATACCGGAATTTGTCTGTCTTTCCCTTATATACCTTTGCCCCAAACGCCGCAAGAACTTCATACACGCGCACCTCATCCTTTGTATAGAGATAAATTTGGGAATGCGCTTTACCGAAATCCGCGTCCGCATACTGTTCAAGGCTTCCAAACATCGCACCGGACTTCATATGGTGACCGTGTATGATAAGATTACTGCGCTCCTGCTTCAAACTGCAGTCCGTATCCATAAACAAGGTCCCGTTTCTGTCGTCCTCACCGAAAAAGTTTCTGTACAGGTAATATTCCTCGTCCTCCATTGTCTGCATGACAGGATAATCGATATTGGTGTCGGGAATATTCAGCCAGGCAATACAGTCCTCATTGGACGCAAAAACAGTTTCATACGGACTTTGGCAGGCGGGTGTATCTGTCCCTGCCACAACAGGCGGGCATTCCTCCTGTATTCTTGCCCGCACCGCCTCTGCCTGCCTGGCAAGCACAGCATTGTGGCAGCTTATCACGCCGTAAATACCAAAGCAGACAACCGCTATGACAAGGAACAGCAGGTCAAACCGAAATTTTTTCATCGCATTTCTCT
>DKYC01000037.1:23421-41529 GCA_002492295.1 Lachnospiraceae bacterium UBA7110 | reverse complement strand
AAGGGGAAACAGCTTATGCATTTTGAACTTATGGCATCACTGATGTGTGCCAACTACGGCAATCTGGAAAGGGAAATCCGGGAACTCGACCGGGGCGGCATCGACTCCTTCCACATCGACATCATGGACGGCAGGTTCGTCCCGAACTTCGCCATGTCCCTGAACGACATGAAATACATAGCGGGCGCGACGAAAAAGCCGCTTGACGTGCACCTGATGATAGAGCACCCGAACAACCGCGTGGAGATTTTCCTGCGGAACCTGAGGAAGGGCGACACCGTCTACATCCACCCCGAAGCGGAATACCACCCGTCCACGACCCTGCAGAAAATCATTGACGCGGGGATGGTGCCGGGAATTGCAATCAATCCGGGGACAAGCATCGAGACGGTCTACGAGATGCTGCGCATTGTCAAAAAGGTCCTCGTCATGACCGTAAACCCCGGAAACGCGGGGCAGATGTACATGCCCTACGTCGGGAAAAAGATAGACAAGCTCCTGCTCCTGAAGGAGGAGATGGGTTTCAGGGCATACTGGGACGGGGCGTGCAGCGCGGACAAGATACTGAAGTTTGCGCCGAAGGGCATAGACGGCTTCGTGCTCGGGACGACGCTCCTTTTCGGCAAAAACAGGCCGTACGGGGACATCATCCGTGAAATACACAGTTACTGTGACGGCATTTAGGGTAACGGGAAAGGGAATGGAATGGCGGCTGCATTAATCCTATCGGGAGGGAACGGGACCCGCCTCGGGTCGGACATCCCGAAGCAGTACATAAAAATACATGGCAGGAGTGTCATTTCCTACTGCATCGAATGCCTGTGCGCACATGGCGGGATAGACGCACTGCAGGTTGTGGCGGCGGCGCAGTGGCATGACACGGTACGGGAGTGCCTGGAAAAATATGACACGGACGGGAAGTTCCGGGGGTTTTCAGCACCGGGGGGGAACAGGCAGCTCTCCATCTACAGCGGCCTGACGGACATCAGGAAATACGCGGACGATTCGGACGTCGTGCTGGTGCATGACGCGGCAAGGCCGCTGCTCTCGGCGCAGATGGTAACGGACTGCCTGGAAGCGGTACGGGGGCATGACGGGGTCGTGCCGGTGCTTCCGATGAAGGACACGGTATACCGGAGCACGGACGGGAGGAAAATCAGCGCACTGTTGGAGCGGAGCGAGATTTATGCGGGACAGGCGCCGGAGGCGTTCAGGATAGGGGCATACTATGAGGCGAACAGGAGGCTGCTCCCTGACAGAATACTGGCAGTAAACGGCTCGACGGAGCCCGCGGTGATGGCAGGGCTGGACATGGTGATGATAGCGGGGGACGAGGGCAACTTTAAGATAACGACGGCGGAGGACCTGAGGCGGTTTGGGGAACTTGTAAGCCGAAGGACCGTGGAGGGGGTCTGACGGCGGGGGCATAAAACAGGGGCATGACAGGAAACGGACGGAAGGAGGGACGGATGAAGGCATGGACATTACACGGCGTGGGGGACATACGGTACGGGGAGACCGCCATGCCGCAGCCAAAGGCAGGGGAAGTGCTTGTCGCGGTAAAGGCGGCAGGCATCTGCGGGTCGGACATCCCCAGGATATACGAAACGGGGGCACACGTACATCCGCTGGTACCGGGGCACGAGTTTTCGGGCCGGGTGGTAAAAGCGGGCGGGGACGCGGGTACAAAATGGCTGGGCAGGCGCGTCGGCATTTTCCCGCTTATCCCGTGCGGGAAATGCGACGCATGCCAAAAACGGCAGTATGAGCTGTGCCGCAGCTACAGCTACCTGGGCTCACGCACGGACGGCGGCTTTGCGGAGTATGCGGCGGTGCCGGAGTGGAACCTAATCGGACTTCCCGACGGCGTACCGTATGAGGAGGCGGCAATGCTGGAGCCGATGGCGGTGGCGGTGCACGCAATGCGGAGGGTGCAGCCGCAGAAAAATGACACGGTCGTCATTTTGGGGCTTGGGACGGTCGGCATGCTGCTTCTGATGTTTTTAATGGATGCGGGCATTGAAAACATCCTCGTGATAGGGAACAAGGAATTCCAAAGAGAGAACGTGATAAGGCTTGGACTGGACGAAAGCCGTTACTGTGACAGCAGAACCCAGGGGGTTTCCGAGTGGGTTATGCGGCGCACGGACAAAAAAGGTGCGGACGTGTTTTTCGAATGCGTCGGAAGGAACGGGACGTTTTCGCAGGCGGTTGACCTGACAGCGCCAATGGGGCGCGTATGCCTTGTAGGCAACCCCTGTTCTGACATGACGCTGGAGAAGGCAGTTTACTGGAAAATCCTAAGAAACCAGCTGACCGTCACTGGCACATGGAATTCGTCCTTCACACACCAGAAGGATGACGACTGGCACTATGTGCTTGACAGGCTGGCACACAAAAAAATTTCCCCCAAGGAGTTAATCTCCCATAAATTAAAGCTGAAAGATGCAGAAGGCGGTTTTTTGCTTATGCGGGAAAAAACAGAGGATTATATAAAAGTGATGTTACTCACAGACAGATTATAATGTAAAGCAGAGGCAGATAATTTAAACATCTGCCTCTGATATTTTATCCGTATTTTATCCAATACCGTAAAAATCAGGGTTAAGAACAAACCTATGCTTCCGCCGAATAAAGACTAACCGACGGCTTCGCCAGATAAAATCCCTGCCCGAAATCAGCCCCCAGCTCTTTTGCTGCCTCATACTCTTCAACCGTCTCAATTCCTTCCGCAATCACCATGATATAATTCTCATGACAATACGCAATCATACTGCCAACAAGCGACTGCGTGGACGGATTCTTGTGAATATCCCGGATTAAAGACATATCCAGCTTCACAAAATGAAAATCAAACGAAACAAGCACATCACTGTTACTATACCCCGAACCATAGTCGTCAAGCGCAATCGGAATATTCCATTTCGCGCAGAACGCCCGTTTAATACTGTCAATTTCAAGCTCGCTCTTCGTGTTCTCCGTAATTTCCATAACAACCCGGCTAAGCTTATCCTCATACATTTTTTCTATCAACGCCCACTCGTCAGCCGATAAAAGCTGATTTGGAATTGAGTTGATAAAAACGCGTGCATTGTCCCCTTCGCGAACCTGATTAAAAAAGTCTTTCAACGCATGGAACCATGTAATCCGCTCAATCTTGTCAAGCTTGGCTTCCGCCTGTGCTACGCGCAGAAGCTCCTCTGGCTTGCGCAGCAAATCGGAAATCGGGCGCATCAGCGCCTCATAAGCAAAAACCGTGCCGTTTTTCAGCGAAATAATAGGCTGGAAAACATATTTAATGGACTCATATTTAATCAGCCTGTTCAGCTCGCCTACACCCTGTACAAGGATGTAATCTTTGAGATAACGCTCTTTATTGTATGCTTTGATACTTCCCTTAGATGATTTTTTCACCTCATACATGGCAAAATCCGCGTATTTTAAAAGATCCGGATAGTTTGTTCCGTCTTCGGCATAAAACGACATTCCGGCGGAGGCGCTCATATTCAGTTCCAGTCCGTCCGGAAGCAGCAGAGTCTCTTTCATCAGTTCGGCGTGAATCGCCTTCAGCGTGGCAATCATCGCCTCTTTTGGCTCATCATATAGAAACATTGTAAACTCATCGCCTGCAAGACGCGCTGAAACGCTTTTCTCAGGCATCCTGCGTTTGAGCAGATTCGCAAGCGTGCAGATATACCGGTCGCCGACCTCGTGTCCATACGTATCGTTCGTATATTTCAGGCTGTCTAAATCCCAAATGGAAAGCAGGCCGTTCGTGCAATGTCCCTCATCAATCATATACTTCATTTCACGCGCAAACGCACCGCGGTTATAGAGTCCGGTGAGGGCGTCATAGTCGCGGTCGTGAAGGATTTTTTGCTTTTCAAGCACGCTCCCGGTAACGTCGGAAATAATCACAAGCGTATTGTTTCCTGTAGAGCGCTGTTTGATATCCAGCCATTTATCCTCATAATCGGGACGGTGGTAGCGGAACAAATCCGCGGTTTGGCGGCTCGGTTCCAGAAATTCCTCAAGTTTTTTCAGCTTTCCCTTAAGGATTGGTTTTAAAATGTGATTATGATCCCAGCCTTCGTCGGAAATCTCAAGGATTTCAAAAAGCCGGTGCGTGCAGTAAGTCGTTTCGTCTGCCTCGTCAAATTCACAGACGGCAAGCGAAATATCTGCAACGTCTATAATGTCGGACATCTTATTTCCGACACGGTAAATATAATCGTTCTGCTTCTCAATCGCCTCGGAAAGCGCATCAAATTCGGAAATCCTCGTGCGCGGGAGATGCGTGTTCCCAGGGGATAGTTTGGGGATGCTGCGCCCTAGCAGGCGGATGGGACGCATGAAAAAATGCGTGATAAAAAATGTGCCGGCAGCCGCAAGCAGAAGCGAGACAAGCACCGCTCCGCCAAGCACAAGCTTTAGGCGGTCGGACGGCGCATAAAGTGTATCCGTGCCAACTACACCGCATAAAACCCATTGCTGCCTGTAATAAGGCGACTGCTCCGTATAAAGCCTAAGCGGTTTCATGCATACACTGGCAGGATTGGGAAGCGATTGGACATTTACATCGTAAATCCCGTATTTTGCGTCACGCACGGATAAAGATACATGCTCTGCGCTCCGGAGTGCAGAATAATAATCATCGTTTCCTATATAAATGCTGGTAATTCTTGACATATTTTCCGTGGTGCCTAACAGATACGTGCCATACGGATCAATCAGCAGGGTCTGGTCAGGCAGAAGGGACTTTAAGTAGTTAAAGCTGACTCCGAAACCAATTACGCCGTAAGGCTTATGGTTTTCATCAATCAGCGGAACAGTATAAAAAAGACAGTTTTTATCCTCCTCATGAATTGCGCCTGAAACGGAAAAATATCCAAGGTCATAGGCGGAAAGCCCGGGGTAATCCGTTGCGCTCTCAATGACCGTCTGATAAAACGGGCAGGCCGTCTCTGGTTCCAGTGTCTGGCTCCACAGGGAATCCAGTGTAAGCTCATAATCGTATAAAAGGCGGGTAGGACCGACTGCCACATAAATGTCAGAGTTGTTTTTAGGCGTATTGTAGGGATTTTGATCCGTCAGATAAACGGCATCACGGGTTGTTCCATTGCTTCCGTCCTCCAAAATCACATAACATGTGCTTGCGGATGATGTGCGCATTGCCGTCAGGATATCGGGCGTAATGTCGGTCAAAAGCTGATTGCGGTTATCACTGCTGCTTAAATAAGCGCGAAGGTCTGTTTCAAGTGCGGAAGCGTTCTCCTGTGCGCGTTCGGAGACTGCGCTATAAAAGTCTGACAGGTTGACAAACCCACCAAAGTATTCCTCAAGGGAAAAAGCGCTTGCAGAAACAGTGCGGTCAAGGATTTTGAAAGTATTTTCATTCATATCCCGCGGCATGCCGCTCGTTATAAGAAATCCCGCGAATACAGAGGTTTGCAGCAGGATAATTAAAATCAGCGAAAGCATAACATAATACTTTAAGCTTCTGCTTGTGATATAATTTTTCAAGGAAATACGCCTCCTAGTTGCAGTATTGTTTTAGTTCGGAAAGTGTGTCCACATACCATTTTTTAAAATGCCCGTCCGCGATGTATTTGTCGGACGGCGCACCAGCCTCAATTGCGGCACGGTCGGCAATCGCAAGTGCGGGAAGAGTCCGTTCAAGGACATCCTTTGCTTTTGAGCCGTCTGCAAAGCCAGTGGGTGCATACATAATATATTGTTCCATTTGTGAAAGTGATGTCATAATGGTATCATGGATTACAGGGTTTTGGCAATGTTCCTCCAAATATGCCGCCATCACATCTGTTTTCACTGCTTCCAAAGAAACGGGCATATACCCGCTGCTTGCGGAAAACCTGAGATTTTGTTCGCTTGCGGAAAACCATTTTAAAAACAGGATGCTTGCATATTCCTCCGCCTTCGTGGATTGTGTGACAGCCATCCCGCCCCCCTGCAGGGAAGCGTATGGGGCAGCATCCTTGAAATTAGGAAGCGGCAGGACCATACATGTAATCGGATAAGCCGTACCGTCGGGCAGCACCACCTCGTTTGGAAAGTATGCGGCGTTTGATGAGGAGCAGACCAAAGCGATTATTTCTCCAATCCGCACGTCATCACAGCGGGATTTTCCGACTTGACTGTAATATCCGCTGACATAAGGCACATAATAAGTATTCCAAATCTTCTTCATGACAGACTGGTTAAAGTCAAGTGTAACCTGGTCTCCTGAACTATGGAATAATTCATGTCCAAGCTGCGAGCTGCCAAGAATAGGATAGCTTGCAAAAGAGTCCCGTCCGAAAAAAGCATTTCCTCCTGACCATTCGTAGTATTCCTGCGCGGTCTTTGCAAGTCCTTCCCATGTCAGCAGGGAATCTGTAATTGCCCCGGTTTCCTTTGCAAATTTATCCCAGTCTGTCTTATTTATCATTAGCACTTCCGTTGATTTTGCCACCGGAAAAATATTCCATGCGTTATCAGCCCCGATGCATCCGGAATCCAAAAACTGGCGCACATATGTAAGCTTTTCGTCCGCCGTAAAATACTCGTTAAAATCGACGAGACCGACTTTGCTTTTAAGAGCCAGGGCAGTGTCGGGATAGCACTGGAATATATTTGGCATTTTTGGGGAACCGATTTTTTCCGATACACAATCCCAAAGCGCTTCCTCAAGATTGCTTTCGGAACTCATGTTCTGTGCTGTGACAATCACACCGTTTTCCCGTCCGACAGTATTGTTAAATTCGGTGACAAGCTCGTCAAACTGTGAGGCAGCATGACCATTGTAAGAATGCCACACACAAACCGCTGTCGGATTATCCCTGGAAAGTCCGTGCGTATCGTCACTGCATCCGCAAAGCGCGAACATGGAAAATAATAAAAAACATAAAATGGAAATTCGTCTGTTCATTTGCGGTTTTTTCCTTTTTAACTTTTTAATATGATATCAAAAACAATTTATCCTAAGTATAGCACATTATTGTAAACGGACAAACAAAAATATGAAAAATATTCCAGTGCAAATCTATTGCCACAAAGTTCCTATATCTGATATAATGCTTACGTTCACCCTGAAAAAGGATGTGACGAAAAGCGGGAGGAGTTACAATGGGAGTTACAAAAACAAGAGCGCACATTGGCAAGGCGGTCATGCTATTGCTGGTGATGTTTGCCATAATACCTGTAAACGTGTATGCCAGTGAGGGCAAAGTACTTGATGAAACGTTTGCGGCATCTGCAGCAAGCCGTCTTTTGAACAGGACGACAATATCGTATACTGCGGTGCTGCCCGAACTGCCGTTTGGCGATGACGGAATGCTTTATCTGTTTGAACTGCAGCCGGGCGAGTATGCGGTATCACCAATGGCGGTACCTGTCGCGTCCGCACCGGAATCCCTGATGGTGTCCTTTGCGATACCTTATACGGAGGCAAGACTATACACAAAGCTTGGACTTGCCGTAAAGTCAGGCGGTCAGAACATTCTGATTGCGTATCCCCAGTATATTTCAAATCCCGAGCTTCTTGCCATTTATACGAAGCCAAGAGCGGTAAGGGCGTTTAAATCCGAACAGGGAAAGGAATTTTGTAATCTGAATCTTTCCGGAAACATCAGCGGTGTTCTCGCGGGATCGTATACGACGGTTCAGGTAATGAATACCGGATCGGATCAAAGGGTTACCAATCCGTATGCGAGGGCCGGGATGCACTCAGCAGATTCGCATCCTGTCCCCCCCAGATATTATATGCTCAACGCTTCTGATTCCGAGGGGATTGAAGCGATTACGTCAGAGCTGAAACTTTGTGCGCTCAGTGCGACGCTTGAGAATTTTATCATTGGAAATGAAGTGAACATGCGTACGTGGAATTACATGATGTGGACGGACTGGGACAGCTATGTCAGGGAATATGCGCAGGCATTCCGCGTATCTTACAATGCAATCAAGAGCCAGAACGCAAATGCACGTGTGTTTGTCTGTATCGACCAGAACTGGGACAGGAACCGCCGGGCGGGGCATAGGGAATATTATGAATATATGGACGGAAAGGATTTTCTTGCAAAATTTAACGAAGTTATTTCAAGGGAAGGCAACATTGACTGGGGCGTGGCACAGCATCCCTATCCGGTACCGCTTACATACGCGAAATTCTGGGATATGTCGGGATGCAGGAATGGGACCTACATGGCGGAACAGGTTGCGTCGGGAAAAATGGTGAGTTTCCAAAATCTTTCGCTTTTAACCGACTATCTGCAAAGACCCGAGATGTTAAGCCCTACAGGGAATGTGAGGCATGTGATTTTAAGTGAAATCGGAATCGTAAACTCGCAGGGCGCGGATATCCAGGCGGCGACCATATATGCAGCTTACGCGGCGGCAAAGAGGAATCCGTACATTGATGAAATCATCTACCTGCTTGCATATAGCGAGCCGACAATTGATACAAGGCTGAGCGGACAGTCACAGGCAGTGTATGACAGTCTCGGCACCCAAAACGAGGCAGCATGTGATGCCTGGGCGAAATCGCTGATTGGAATCAGCGACTGGTCGCAGGTGCTTTGGTAAAGGCAGCCATATGAAAAACGCAGGCGGAATGGCTTGTGTTTTTTTCTTGCATGAATCCTGCACAAAAGCTATACTGGGAAATGGAGGATTGCGATATGGGAAAAGTAGATAAAAATAAACAGCAGAAAAGAACTTCCCTTTTGGAAACGGCATTCCGTCTTTTTACAAGCCGTGGGATTCACAATACATCCATAGCGGACATTGTAGAGAATGCCGGCGTAGCGAAGGGAACGTTTTACCTTTATTTTAAGGATAAGTATGATATCAGAAACAAGCTGATTGCCCACAAGGCAAGCGAAGTGTTCCGAAAGGCGGATGAAGCATTGCAGAAGGAGGATTTCTCGGCATTTTCGGAATCGGTTGTCTATGAGGAAAAAGTCGTGTTCCTTGCGGACAATATTATCAATCAGTTTGTGGCGGACAAGACACTGCTGCAGTTTATTTCAAAAAAACTCGACTGGGGAATGTTTAAAAATGTTCTGACAGGCACAGGAAGCAGCGAAGGCGTGGACTGTTATGACATCTATGATGCAGTTTTTCAGGGAAACCATGACCGGTACGAAAGCCCGGAAATTATGGTCTATATGATTATAGAGCTTGTCAGCTCCACCTGTTACAGCGCGGTACTTGCGGGGGAACCGGTATCCATAGAGGAGCTGAAGCCTTATATTTTCAGGGCGGTAAGGCAAATCATGCAGTCCCATCTGATAAAAAATTAACAGGATAAGGGGTATTCGAATGCAAAACAATACAAAACACAGGTTAGCAGCATATTTGGAAAAGAACCGGCTGATAACAGACGGTTCTTTTGGCACCTACTATGCGGACAAGTACCAGACAAATGAAATGCCAGAGCTTGCAAACTGCGGCAGGGACAAGGATACTCAGGAAAGAGTCGTTCAAATACATGAGGAGTATATCAGGGCAGGAGCAGCATTGGTCCGTACCAATACGTTTGCGTCAAATACCGTTCTGCTCGGAGAAAAGGATGAGGGTGTGCGGGAAAACATCCGGCAGGCAGTGCGTCTGGCTGCAGCTGCCATCCGGAATTGCGGCAAAAAAGACTTCTTCCTTGCAGGGGATATCGGTCCAATACCGCTTGACGCACGGTACGGGGCGGAAGATGCGGAAAACGAGTACTATAAAATAGGAAGGGGCTTCATGGAAGAAGGGCTGGACATTCTTAATTTTGAAACCTTTCCCGATTTGGAACGGGTTTTACCTGCCATAGAGCGGTTAAAAGCAGATGCAGGGCGGGAAAACAGGGCGCTTTTTATCATGGTGCAGTTTAGCGTGAACCAGTTTGGCTACAGTGCGGCAGGAATCAGCGCGGGAAGGCTTCTGACAGGCGCAGCGGAATGCGGGAAAATTGATGCCATCGGACTAAACTGCGGAGTGGGTCCCGGACATATGGAGCAGATAATCGGCGCGCTTGACAGAGGAAAGTTTGGAGAAACGTGTTTTATTGCCCTTCCGAATGCAGGATATCCCAAACGGGTGCGAAACCAGGTTCGCTTTGAGAATCATCCGGACTATTTTGTGGATAAAGTGGTCGGAATCGCAAATCAATGCGGGGTGGATATTGTGGGAGGATGCTGCGGCACGACACCCGAATACATCAGGCTGCTGTCAGAAAAGCTTGAGCGGACAAAAAAGCCATGTATACCGGGGAATGCCCCCAAAAAGGCAAAGCCGGTGCAGATATCCAACCATGCATTCTTTAAGGAACGGATAAACGGGCATAAGCTTATTGCGGTGGAACTTGCACCGCCGGCGAACGCAAATGATGAAAAAGTGCTTGACGCAGCGCATTACTTAAAGGACTTAGGCGTTGATGTGCTGACCTTTCCGGATTCCCCGTCAGGGCGCACAAGGGTTGATTCCGTGCTGATGGCGGAAAAGGTGCACCGTGAAACGGGAATGTGCGTGATGCCGCATATCTGCTGTCGGGATAAAAATGCGATTGCAATGCGTTCCACATTTTTGGGCGCGCACATCAATGATATCCACAATTTTTTGATTATAACGGGCGATCCGGTACCGACGCTGATAAGGCAGACGACAAAGGCAGTTTTTAATTTTGATTCGGTTGGGCTGATGAATATTGCACGCGATATGAATGAGGAAAGTTTTCCGACAGCGCCGCTCACTTATGGCGGGGCGATTAATCAGGGCAGAAAAAACCTTGACGTGGAAATAGCGCGCGTATATAAAAAGATGGAAGCAGGCGCGTCGTTTTTTTTGACACAGCCTGTTTTTACGGATGAGGCAGTTGCGCGCGTGCGGACAATAAAGAAGGAAACAGGTGCGCGTATTTTATGCGGAATTATGCCGTTTGTCAACAGGAAAAATGCACTTTTCATGAAGAATGAAATTGCCGGCGTGGAAGTTTCGGACGAAATCATATACAGATATCCCGAGCATACCACGCGCGAGGAGGGGGAGGCGGTCGGAATTGTGATTGCCCAGGATATTATTGCAAAAACGCAGGATTTTGCGGACGGATACTATTTTTCGTTCCCTTTTATCCGCGTGCACATGCTCAAACAAATTTTGCAAAAGCTATAAAGTAAATGGAAAAACAACCGATAAATTAGATATAAAAGTAAAAAATATTTGATTTTTTCAAATAATTCAATGCATTTTACGTATCTTAAATAAGGAAGGAGGGGTCTTATATGCGTATAGATGCTTATAATCAGATACAACAGCTTTATGGGACCAAAAAGTTAAACAAGGCAGAGGGAAAGAAGACGACGGCTACATCCTTCCGCGACCAGTTAATCCTGTCATCAACGGCAATGGATACCGCCATAGCAAAGCAGGCGGCTTTGAGTGCGCCGGATGTGAGAGAGGATCTGGTAAATTCTTTAAAGCAGCAGATTGACAATGATACCTACGAGGTAGATGCTGACGATTTCGCGGGAAAACTGTTGGAAAAGTACAGCGGGTTATTTTAGGGGAGGATAAATCGGCAAATTTGAGCTTATGCTGCATACAACAAAAAGCTAACGCTTTTTGTTGTCGAGAATTCGCAGTTTTTTGTAAGAATGGGGGATTAGGTGGCTAGCTTATTAGAAAATTTAATTGATGTGCTCGACAGGGAAAACGCGGAGTATGAAAAGCTTGCCGCCCTTGCCGAGGATAAAACTCCCACAATTGTAAAGGGAGATGTAGAAAGCCTGTCAAAAATCACGGAGGATGAACAGGAAATCGTAGGCAGAATCCAGGGGATGGAGAAACGAAGGACGAAAGTCCTGGCTGATGTTGCCAACGTAGTAAACAGGGATGTTGAAACATTGAAACTAATAGACCTGATTCAGATGCTCGAAAAGATGCCCGACCAGCAGAAAAAGCTGAAGGATGTCCATGAACGTTTGAAAAAGACCACGGAAAAGCTCAGGGAAACCAACGACAAAAACCAAATGCTTTTGGCGGATAAGCTTGATATGGTCGAATTCAACCTGAACATGATAAGAGCTATGAAGTCTGCGCCGCAAACAGCCAATTATTCAAGAGACGCATACACGAATGGAGAAGTGCTTGGTATCTTTCATGGTGGTTTCGACGCGAAACAATAACGACGAAACACGAGGTGAGATGCCATGTCTTTATTTGGAGCATTATATATAGGGGACAGCGGGCTGAGAACATCGCAGAATGCGTTGAATACAGTTGCGCACAACCTTTCAAATCTGAACACACCCGGTTATGTCCGCCAGCAGGTGGCAAATACCGATACCACATACACCAATACGACCGGCAACAGAAAGCTGCGGGTGGGCGACGGCGTAAAGTACGCTGAGTGCCGTCATGTCAGGGACGCGTTCCTTGATGCGACCTACCGCGAGGAAAAGGGCCGGTACGATTATTATGAAAAATCTTATGCAGCAATGACGGAAATCGAAGATATATTGGGCGAGCTTGACGGAGCGGCATTTAAGGGCTCCATGGAGGGGCTTTGGACATCAATCCAGCAGCTTTCCACCTCACCTAACGATAACACGTACATTTCGCTGTTTGTATCCAAGGCAGCAGCATTCATGGAAAATGCAACATCTGTTTACGGCTCGTTCATAGAACTTCAGGACAATTTGAACAGACAGGTGGTAAACGCCGTAAAAGAGATTAATTCCATTGGAAAGCAGATTCATGAACTGAACAGACAAATAACAAAAATAGAAACCGCGGGCGTCGAGAACGCAAACGATCTTCGCGATAAGCGCGACCAGCTGATTGACGAGCTTTCCGGTTATGGAAACATCTCGTATGAGGAGCAGCCAAACGGGATGGTGACCGTGCGGTTTAACCATAATGACTTTGTTACGCAGAGCGGCGTTTTTGAGATGGGAATGCTCGTTGACGAGGAGACGGGTTACTCCACGCCATACTGGCCGCAGAATGTCAGGTACACGACGGACGAAAAGGGCGTCCGGATTCCGGATTACGCATCGGCGCAGGTATTTGACCTGACGGAGGAAATATCGACAAAAAGGGACACGGATGTAGGTTCCCTGCGTGCGCTCCTTCTTGCAAGAGGCGATCATGCGGCAAATTATACGGATTTGGATGTGAATACCTGTACCGAACAAAAGCTTAAGGCACTGGGCATTACGAGGGAACAGTATAATGAAAAATACGGTTTGGAGTACTATAACAAATACGTTGCGAACTCGTCCGTCATGAACATTATGGCAGAGTTTGACAACATTGTGCATTCCATCACAACCTCTGTCAACGAGGTGCTGTTTAATGCCGCACTGATTAATCCGGTGAGCGGATATCTTTTGAATGAAAACGGCTCGCCGATGCAGCTCTTTTTAAAGAGTGAGTCGCCTGCGTACGAAAAAGTCGTGCTTACGGCGGCAGAGGAGCAGGAGCTTAGGGATCAGGGCGCAAAACTGATGCCGGTATATGATGAGGACGGAAAAGCGGTAGAACACACGTTTTGGAAGTATATCGAGGAGGAAGCTGACAGCCCATACTCCCTCTACAGCTGCATGAACCTTAAAATCAATGAAAAACTGCTGCAGACGCCTTCCCTGCTGAAATTCAAATGGGAAGAGGATTCGGTGGATTACAATATCGGAACGGATTTAATCAAGAAATTCCAGGAAAGCTCCCTGTACTTAAATCCTAATGCAACGGCAAAGAGCACCTTTGAAGACTGCTACACGGATCTTGTATCACAGGTGTCCAACACGGGCTATGTGCTCCACCAGCTTTCGGAGTTCCAGCAGCTTGCGGTTGAAAATGCAGACAATGAACGGCAGACCGTTATCGGTGTTTCTTCGGACGAGGAGCTGGAGCACATGATTATGTATCAGAATGCCTATAACGCCGCGAGCAGATATATTTCGGTAATCAATGACATGCTTGAGACACTGATTAACGTTGGGGCATAGTAACGTTTTGGCAGTGTAACGGATAGGACGAAAGGGGAAAGATAAATGCCATCTACATTTTTAGGATTGAATACTTCATATACAGGTCTGGTAGCGTCAAACGCGTCGTTGAATACGACTGCCAACAACATCGCAAATGTTCAGACAAACGGATATTCCAGGCAGCAGGTCAACCAGACGGCGGCGGAGGCGATGCAGTTTTTCGCAACATACGGCTGTGTGGGCGCCGGTGTTGACACGCTTGGCGCAGAACGGGTACGCGATATTTACTATGACGAGAAATACTGGTCCAACAATTCAAAGCTCGGCGAGATGGATAAGAAATGGTATTACAGCAATGTCATACAGGAGTATTTAAAGGATCAAAGGGGAACAAATGCGACAAAAGGTTTCGCGACGATTTTTGGCGAATACCAGAATACGCTTCTGACGCTTCAGACAGCTGCAGATCAGAAGAACCATGCGCTGAATTTTATCGGTTCCGCGGGAAACCTCTGCCAGTATTTTAGGATAATGTACAATAATTTCCAAAAAATGCAGACCGATGTCAATGACGAAATCAAGATTAAGACGAATAAGATTAACAGTCTTTCGCAGCAGATTGCATCCTTAAATAAGCAGATTAACAC
Organism: Lachnospiraceae bacterium UBA7110; assembly: GCA_002492295.1. Classification (GTDB taxonomy): domain Bacteria; phylum Bacillota; class Clostridia; order Lachnospirales; family Lachnospiraceae; genus COE1. The sequence goes on along the minus strand of DKYC01000037.1, from coordinate 26,915 downwards.
GGTTGAGGTCAACGGGCTGGCAAAAGCAAACGACCTTCGTGATAAGAGGGATTTGCTGATTGACGAACTTTCCGCAATCACGGATGTGAAGTGTGAGGAGACGGAAGTCCTTGATGAGCAGGGACGTTTTACGGGACTGCATGATTATAGCGTGAAAATCTGCGGCGGACAGTCGCTGGTGTCCGGCTATCATTACAGGCAGCTTGAGTGCGTGCCAAGGGCAACATGGCAGAAGGTCAACCAAAATGATGCGGAGGGGCTTTTTGATATTCGCTGGGTGGATACGAAAGAGGACTTGGGCGTTTGCGCAAAGAACACCGGCGGCGAGTTGAAGGGACTTTTTGAAATAAGGGACGGAAACAATTACGAGGCGTTCAGCGGAAGGGTGACGGCAGTCGATACCCTGGAGAACAGTGTTACGGTCAGGGTGACGGACGACTATTTAAAGAGTATGTCAAAGTCAACGCTGCCGCTGACGGACGGACGCATTATGCTCGGCGGGGAATATTATTATTATACGGATTATGAGTTCAGTCTGGATGAGAACGGCGAATGCTACTATACGTTTAACCTGTCGGAGGACAGGTCAAGAAATCCGTCGGTACTCACGAAGGATTTGGTGAAACAAAGCGCGTCGGTAGGGCAGAAGGTCAATTATCAGGGAATCCCCTACTATATGGAACAGATGAATGAGTGGGTGCGTGATTACGCGTATCAGTTTAACAAGTATTATGGCGTGGAGGGAGCAACAAACGTTAATGAGGAGCTGCTTCCGGAAGGCAGTATTTTCTATACCGGTGAGGATGCCGTAAACGGCGGACAGTACAGTATGGATGTAAAAATCGACGAAAAAGAGTATAAAACGGGCTCGCAGACAGGGTATTTCAACCTTACGGCTGGAAATTTCAACGTACTCCAGGAACTTCAGGATGATCCAAGCAGTATGGGAACGCATACGGTCGAGAAAGACGGTGTGGCGAAGTATGACATTATCAACGAACTGCATGATGTGGGAACGAACAAGGAAAAAATGACATTCCGGGGCTGTTCCGCACAGGAGTATCTGGAGTGTATGCTTGGTGACTCAGGTCTGAATGCGCAGAGTGCGTACAGCTTTCAGAATCTTTATGAGAACATTAAGGAGTCGATTGCGAATAACCGTTATTCCATCAGCGGTGTTGACGAGGACGAGGAAGGCGCGAACATGATTAAGTTCCAAAATGCATACAACCTCGCAAGCAAGATGATTTCCGTACTGAATGAATGCTACGACAGGCTGATTAACGCAACGGGCGTATAAAATTGGAGGAGAAAACGATATGGCAATGCGAATTACCACGAAAATGATGCAGAATACATCGCTTAGGAATTTAAATGTCAATAAACAGCATCAGGAGCAGCTTACAAATCAGATGGCAACCGGAAAGAAAATCACGCGTCCTTCCGACGATCCCGTGACGGCAATCCGTGCGCTCAAGCTCAATGCGTCGCTTGATAAGATTGACCAGTACTATGAGCGCAACGCGAAGGATGCGCGCAGCTGGCTTGATTTGACGGATAAGGCGATTGATACGGTGGCAGGTATTCTCAGCGCTGATTCCGGAATGACCCAGCTGATTAACCAGGCAGCCAATGACTATAACCAGAATAAAGATATTACGTCCATTGTGAAGGATCTTGTGAGCCTTGCGGAGGAGTACTATTCCGTAGGAAACGCGGATAGTGCGGGCAGGTCGCTCTTTACGGGCTACAGGACGGATCTTCCGCTTACGTTCATTGCCGATAAGACGGAAACATACAAGATTACGGAGCAGTTTACCAATCTTGATATGGATAAAATGACGTTTGTGGGAACAGGATGCCTTAAGGAATTAAATGAAGGAAACTTTAACGATCCGGCGAACGACACGACAGAGTATGACGTGACTACAAATGATATTTACCGTTTCCGTCTTGCGTATAATGATCTGGACGGAGTGGATCAGAAAGATGATAAACACGGCTCAACACATGTTCCGGTGATAACGTTTGAATACGGTGAGTTCAGTAAAGAGACAGGAAAACCTGTTAACACGACGAAATACAGCACGGAGAACGGTACGATCCAGGTCTGTAAGGAGGCGAACGAAGACGCTTATATGAAGGTAGTTAATGACCCGGACGCAGTCATATATATTGCAAGCACGGGTGAGCTTCTGCTTGGAAGCAAAGTAAAAGAGACCGTGGCAGGGCTTACGCATGATACGGAGCTGCGCATCAGCTACGAAAAGTCAAATTGGAAAAAGGGAGACCTTGATCCAGTGCATTATTTCTATGCGGAGCGCGAGCACGACATACAGGAGCGCTGGCTGGAGTATAATGAGAACTTCCTGAAAGACCCGACGGCAAGCGGAAAGCAGATTATCGAATACGATATCGGAAACAATCAGACAATCCGTGTCAACACGACGGCGGATGAACTGTTTACGCATGATGTCGGCAGGGACATAGATGAACTGAACCGGATGGTTGAGGATTCCAGCACCATCCAGGCAAACTTAAAAGTAATTGAAGAGTTAATCGATTCCGGTAAGTATGAAGGCGACGAGCTGAAAAAGCTTGAGCTTGAACAGGCGGCGCTCAAAAAGGCGGATACCTACTGCCATGACAAGGTAAAGAATCGCCTGGGAGAGCTTCTGACAAACTTCAGCGGATATCTTGAAAACGTAAACAACGCAACGACAAACTGCGGCTCAAGGGGAAGCTGCCTGACATTGATAGAGAACCGTTTGGCTACGTCACAGACAAATTATAAGGAGCTTGTCAGTGAAAATGAGGATGCAGACTACGCGGAGCTTACAGTACAGCTTAGCAGCGTCAAGATGACATACGAGGCGGCGCTTTCGTCAATCAGCTATGTAATGCAGACCTCGCTGCTTGACTATATCAGATAAACAGCACAAATTCGCAGACGATTGCAGGAAATGGAGATTAGTATGGTAGAAGTAAATACAAACGCATTTGGAAAGATTGCCATAGAGGATAATAAAATTATCCGCTTTGAACATGGCATATTGGGATTTCCCGACCTGAAGGATTTTACCCTGATTTTTAATATTGATAAGGGAGTCGAATCAAGCATTAAGTGGCTGCAGTCCCTTGACGAGCCGAACTTTGCAATGCCTGTCATGGATCCGGGTCTTGTGATGGAGGGGTATACGCCGGTGTTTGACAGGGAGCTTTTAAAACCGCTCGGGGAAAATATTGTGCCGGAAAATCTGATGATGCTGGTGACAGTGACCGTTCCCAAAGAGATTACACAGACAACGGTGAACCTGAAAGCGCCGATTATTGTCAATGTGGAAGAACGTAAGGCAGTACAGCTCATAAGCGAGGATGACGCATACAGCATTAAATACGCGATCTATGACAAGATCAAGGCGAAGAAGGCAGGTGAATGATATGTTGGCACTATCAAGAAAAAAAGGCGAGGCATTAATGATTAACAACGACAT
>DKYC01000037.1:0-23095 GCA_002492295.1 Lachnospiraceae bacterium UBA7110 | reverse complement strand
AAACAGGTACCTGTATACCGTAAAGAAGTATACCTGCAGATACAGGAAGCAAATAAGGAAGCCATGAACAATGCGGCGCAGGTGAAAGAGCAGCTGGCGAATTTGTTTCAGTAGCTGACCGGACAGAAAGCACAAAAATACTATAAAATATTACGGAAAATGTTTATAGCTGCTATAAACATTTTTTGTTTTACAACCGATATACACTATAACTGGACTTATAGAGGTATGCATATATGCAAAGAAACATGGAGGTGAAAAAGCATGTATATAGAAACAATGAACAGTCAGGTGGCAATGAATACAGCAGTAAATGTGCCGGCAGCAACGCCTGTCAGTACGTCAAGACCGGTGACCCAGGTTGAAACGGACAGCACTGTACGTGTGGAGACCACGGATGGAGAAAACACACAGGCACAGGAAAGCGTAAACCAAGGCTATAAGGCAAACAAGACGAATGCCAATAACAGGACAAATGCGAATGACGCCCGTACGGCAGAGGAAAAGAAGGCGGCAGAGCATGAGAAGATTAAGAAGGCGATTGGCAAAATGAATGCGCAGCTTCCCAATTCCGAGGTAAAATTTGGGATTCATGATAAGACTGACCGCGTGACAATCAAGCTGATTGACAAGGAGACAAAGGAAGTCATTAAGGAATTTCCTCCTGAAAAAACGCTTGACATGATTGCGAAATGCATGGAGATTGCAGGAGTGCTTATGGACGAGAAACTCTAAATATAAAAATCTATAATGAAAGAGAAATATGAAAAAGAAAGGATTGGGATGGGATTATGTCAGATAGAATGAGAATAACCGGTATGTATTCAGGAATGGATACGGAAAGTATTGTTCAGCAGCTTGTGTCTGCAAAGCAGATAAAGGTGGATAATCTGAAAAATGATCAGAAGAAGCTGGAGTGGAAGCAGAATGCATGGCAGGAGCTGAATTCAAAGATTTATAATCTTTACAGCGGTACGCTTTCAAAGCTGCGTTTGAGCAGTGCGTTTAAAAACCAGAAGACGACGGTTTCCGATGCCACAAAAGCTTCCGTAAAGTCAAACGGAGCTGCGGTAAACGGCACACAGTCTTTGAAGATTAAGGAAGTTGCAAAGTCAGGGTATCTGACAGGTGCAAAGTTAAATTCCGATCTTAAGTATACGACTTCAAACCTTATGGCAGGTATTTCTAACGATTTAGTCGGTCAGAAAATAAGCGTTACGGCATCGGTAGAACTTGAAGAAGGCACGAAATATAAACTGAATGAAAAAGGCGAGGTTGTAGAGGCAACAATAGATGACAAGATACTGGAAAGCCAGGGATTGCTTAAACTGGAAACAGCGAAGGGCGGCGAAAAAGTACGGAAGACGACAGAGATAAGCATCACAGAGGATATGAAAATCAGCGATTTCGTCGGAAAGCTTAAGGAAGCAGGAGTAAATGCAAGTTTTGACGAAAATTATCAGAGATTTTATATCAGTGCGAAAGATTCGGGAAAAGAGGGGGATTTTGTAATTAATTCGGCGGGCAATGCGCTTGAACTGTTAGGTCTTGATCCGACAAAGACGATTACATATAAGGATAATACTACCGGAAAGGCATCAAGAATTGAAGGAAAGGATGCAGTAATTGTATTAAATGATGCGGAGTATAAATCAAGCTCAAATTCGTTTGAAATCAATGGCTTGACAATAGACGTGCTGGGTAAGACAGCTGATGACGAAGAGCTTATTATCAATACGACTACGGACGCGGATGCGACTTATAATGTAATCAAGGATTTCCTTACGGAGTATAATGAGCTGATTAATCAGATGGATAAGCTCTATAATGCCGATTCCGCAAGAAAGTATACGATGCTTTCGGCAGATGATAAAGAGGCAATGACTGACGAAGAGGTCGAAACATGGGAAAATACCATCAAAGGTTCTCTTTTAAGAAAGGATACGCAGCTCAGCTCTGTCATGAATACGTTTACGCGTACTATGCTCGCGGGTGTTGAAGTAAACGGAAAACAAATGTACCTTTCCGATTTTGGTATCAAGACGATGGGGTATTTTAACGCGAAGGATAATGAGCATCATGCCTATTACATTGATGGTGATCCAGATGATGATAATGTATCGGCAAATGAAGATAAGCTGAAAAAGGCACTGATGAAGGATCCGGAGGGAACTGCCGACTTCTTTGCGGGTTTGTGCAAAAATCTGTACAAAGAGCTTGATAAGACAATGGGCGAGAGTACGGAATACAGCAGTATCTACAAGGTATATAACGATAAGCAGTTAAAGAAGGACTATGACAATTATACCAAGAAGATTAAGGACGCAGAGCAGAAGCTCAGCGATTATGAGGACAGATGGTATGATAAATTCTCCAAAATGGAAACAGCGCTTTCTAAGCTGCAGTCAAATCAAAGCATTGTATCAAGCATGCTTGGCAATGGCTGATAAAAGTAAAAATTAGGGTGGATTATAAAGAAAGAGGGATTAGCAAATGCTGAAACAAAACGGATATGCACAGTACCAAAACGCCAAGATTATGACTGCTTCTCCGGCTGAGCTTACGCTTATGCTTTACGAAGGAGCGATAAAGTTTGGAAACATGGCAATCGTAGCGATGGAAAATAAAAATCCGGCGAAAGCACACGAAAATATTGTAAGGGTAGAAAATATTATACAGAATTTCAGGGACACATTGGATAAAAAATATCCGATATGGGAAGAATTTGAGAAGATTTATGTATATCTTCTCCGCAGATGCCATGAGTGCAATATTGCGAAGGATCCTGAAATTATGGAGGAAGTGCTGAAACACATCCGCTCGATGAGGGACAACTGGAAGGAAGTCATGAAGAAGGTCGCTTCCGATAAATCAAACCCCGCGGCACAGGCAAGAGTGGCAGGCGGGCGTGGAAACACGGCAGGATATACTGCGTCAGCAGGTTCCGCTGCAAAACTTTCAGGGGCTTAGAAAGGGATAGGATATGACGGAAGACTATTTACAAATCATGATTGAAAGCCTTGAAAAGAAAATCGATGTATTGGACCGGGTACTTGAGTTGGATAAACGGCAGATTGCCATTGCACTGGAACGTCCCTTTGATACGGAGAAATATGATAAGTCAATGGATGAGAAAGGTGTGCTGATTGATGAGCTTAACAGGCTTGACGATGGCTTTACAAGTACGTATGAGCGCGTGCGCGATGAAGTGCAGGCAAACCCGAAGGCATATGCCGATAAGGTGCGTAGAATGCAGGATTTGATTCGTATGGCGACAGATAAAGGCGTAGCGGTTGAGGCGCAGGAACAGCGGGGGAAGCAGGCGATGCAGTCCGCTTTGAGTGCAAAACGCAAGGAAATCAGAACCGTTAAAGTCAGCAATGAGGCCGCGACAAAGTATTATAAAGCGATGAGCAGGATTAACGAGATTGATCCGCAGCTTATGGATCGAAAGAAATGAACCATTTACTGGTTCATTTTTTCGATGGTAAAAAGAAATGAATTGTAGATACAATTACAAAAATATGTTGACATTTTCTGTCAACTGGAATATACTAAAATTGTAAAAACGTTACACGGAAGTAGCTGCTGGTTGGAAACAATAAACAGCAGAGTTGAAGGGAGTATGCTTATGTTAGTAAGAAATCGTTTGGAAACAGGAAACGTGGCTTATGAAAAACAGTTAACATCTGTTCATGAGAAAAAAGAAGCTTTTCCGGAACAAAAAACAGAGGAACCGGAAAAAGCTGCAGAACTGACCTTATCAGGCTATACAAAACAGGCGGCTTTGGAGAATGAGATGTCGGCGGAGAGTAATGTTTTTGATGTCTCAAAAGCGGATGAAATGATACGCCAGGCAAATCGGAATATCTTAAATCAGGCAGACGATGCATTAAAGGTTCAGTCAGGACAGACGATAGCAACTGTTGTGGAGTTGCTTAAATAAGTACGAAATAAGAGGAGAAGAGGCTGGTTTTTATCAGTCTCTTTTTTGGAATAGAAGCGATTGGATATAATAAACATATTGTTTGCAAAATACAATAAATTTACATAACAGTTTGACGATATAACATATATAATGTTAAATTTATGTTAATAGAGGAGAATGAAAAGCATGGCAGCATTACCGGTTTCCGTTTGCATGATTGCAAAAAATGAAGAAAAGTACATAGAACAATGTCTGAAAAGCATTTCACAATATGGAATGGAAATTGTAGTCACTGATACAGGTTCAACGGACAGGACAAAACAAATTGCGCGGAAATATACGGATAAGGTTTTTGATTTTGAATGGTGTTCTGACTTTAGTATTGCAAGAAATTTTTGCGCGGATAAAGCGTCTAATAATTGGATTTTGGTAATTGACTGTGATGAGAAAATCCAGAATTTGGATACAACGCTGCTGGTAGAGCGGATAAAACAATTTCCGCACTATGCCGGCAAAATAATAATTAAAAATATACTGAAAAAGGACGATAATACCGGGCAATCCACGGATTATTCCACAGATGAAATTATACGCCTTTATCATAAAAAGGAATATGAATTTGTTTCACCGGTTCATGAGCAGCTAAGAAGGATTGGCGCATCCGATGACAATGAACCGCTTTCCTGTTTTGATGTTCCGATTGATTTGATCCATTATGGTTATGCGCTTTCCAAAAAAGAAATGAATGTAAAACAGCAGCGGAATTTAGCGCTTTTGTATCGCATGGCGGAAAATGAACCAGGGAATGCTTATGTGTATTTTCAGATAGGACAGTCGCAGGCGATTATCGGAAACTATGCGGAGGCGCTTAGGGAATATGAAAAGTCGATGTCCCTTGACGGCGACGTGACAAAGCCTTATGTGCAGTTGATGCTGGTATCGCTTGCGAAGACATACAGCAATGCCGGATATCCCGAAAAGGCGTTGTCTTTAATGGAACACTATATGCCATATTGTAATACGGCAAAATTTACGGAAATATATGCAAAGCTGCTTTGGGACAGCGGGCAGCGCCTTAAGTCGATGGCACTTTATCTGAAAGCAACATTAATGCCAGACGCCGACACTTTAGGCGAAGGACTGCTTCGGTGTTATGCCCATTTAATTCAGGGGTATTGTGATACAGGGAATACGAAAATGGCGGATATGTTTCAAATAAAATTTGCAGAGTGCAAGGAAGCACAGGAAAAACAGTTGCTGAATTAGTGTCATGAGGATGCAAAAATGTGGCTGGTGTTCAAAAAAATACAAAAATATACTAAATATTCAGAAAATATTACCGATAAATATTATATACAAATGTAAAGGGAGTTACAGAATGTATTAACGATAACGAAAACCTGAGTGAAGGGGAATTATAAAAAATAAATAATATGGGAAAGCTGCTTTGAGAAACGGATGTCGCAGGCTGCTGAAGGAGGAAAAATATGGTAGTACAACACAATCTTCAGGCAATGAATGCAAACAGAATGCTTGGCATCAATGCGAAGGCAAACGCAAGCTCAACGGAGAAGCTGTCAAGCGGTTACAGGGTAAACCGTGCTGCAGATGACGCTGCCGGACTTGCAATTTCAGAGAAAATGAGAAAGCAGATCAGAGGTCTGACACAGGCTTCCAGCAATGCGGAGGACGGCATCAGTGCGGTGCAGACAGCAGAAGGCGGTCTTGCGGAAGTACAGGATATGCTTCAGAGAATGAATGAGCTTTGCGTGCAGGCGGCAAACGGTACAAACTCCGTAACAGACCGTCAGTATATTCAGGACGAGATTGATCAGCTTGTAACCGAAATTGACAGAATTTCGGAAACAACAAAGTTTAATGAGCTTTATCTTTTGAAGGGCGATGAGGAAGCGGCTAAGGAGTATGTGCATACGTTTGACTATATTACAGATGACGAGATTGCTGTGACAGGCTCATCATCCGTAATAAGCAAAAAAACCAATCAGCCTGTTAAGGTCGACTATAATGGTACACAAAATGTTTATGTGGTAAATACGACTACAATATCCAATTCAAATGCGAGCAGCCCGGTATCTGCAGATGTCATCACAAAGGGCAGTGACTATACCAAATATCTTGGTGATTCGACAGTTGGTGCAAGTTCTTCCGTTACAAAGGTTTCATTTAAGGAGGAGTTTGTTGCATTTAAGAATACAAGTTTAGACCCTGATTTAAAGGCGAATGGATTAAAGACGGATTCCCAGGGAAAACTGTATCATGAAACGAATGACGCATATATATATGATACGGAAACAAAGAATATTATCCATTTAGCGAAAACGGAAGATTTATCAAAGTATATTCAGTTAAACAGCGATAATACATGTACTGTAAAGGACAGGTACAGACTGCTTGCGGTGGCGGACGGTAATAAAAATCCAAGTTTTGCCAACTTAGTAGGGGAACCGGCTGCTGAATTAACAAAGAAAGATTTTGTAGGCTCTTGCACAGAACGGAAGTTATACGATGCGCACGGAAAACTTGTTGCAGGTATGGCTCTTCATGAATATTTTGATGAAGACGGAAAATATAAGGGAGGATTATTTAAAGATTCTCAGGCAACACAGGAAATCGTTAAAAACAGCACGCCCACAAAGGATGATATTAATAACCCTAAGTATATAGATTTTTATGTGAGCGACCTTACAGAGCAGATTACGGCTCCGTTGGAGTTCTCACTTCATGTGGGCGCCGACTCTGATCTTGAGAATAAGATTTATACAAAGATTGACACAATGTCATCGGCAGGACTTGGGGTAAGCAAGATGCACAGCGATAAAATCGGCATTGTTGATGAGACAGGCGATAATGCGACGGCGGCAATCGACGTTGTTGCAAAGGGCTTACAGATTGTATCCACACAGCGTTCTATCCTCGGTGCAATCCAGAACCGCTTAGAGCACACCATTAAGAACTTGGATAACGTTGTTGAGAACACGACATCCGCAGAATCTGCAATCCGTGATACAGATATGGCAGAAGAGATGGTATCTTATTCAAACAACAATGTGCTCTTACAGGCAGGCCAGTCAATGCTTGCACAGGCAAACCAGGCAAACCAGGGCGTACTTTCACTGCTTGGCTAATCGTAAGGCGGATTCGGAAAGAATACAATATAGCATTCATATGCAGAGACATGAAGATGCCTCTGCATATGTTTTGTGTATTAGGAAATTGCGACTTCGTAAATCATTTCAATAAGAATTTGCATCAGCAAATTCTTTGAACGCAAGCCGCCGGGCTTGCGTTTTTTTACGCACTGATATTTGCTGCCTCAAGCAAAAGTCTCGTGTAATCGCTTTTCGGATTTTGATAAATCGCATCCACCGCGCCTTGCTCCAAAATCACGCCCTTTTGCATAATCATCACCCTGTCGCACATCTGATACACGACGCGCAAATCGTGCGAAATAAAGAGGATGGAAATGCCAAACTCCCGCTGCAGCCGAAGCAAAAGCTTTATAATCTGCGACTGTATCGTCACGTCAAGCGCGGAAACAGGCTCGTCGGCAATCAAAAAAGTCGTATCGCACAACAGCGCCGCCGCAATCGCAATCCGCTGCCGCTGACCGCCGGAAAGCTCCGAAGGATAGTGCTCCTTTACCTTGATGTCAAGTCCGACCTTCCCAAGCATCTCGTCCACACGCGAAACGCGCTGTTCATGCGAAAGTTTTTTCTCACCCTTTTTCATGGCGAAATTCGTCATGCGCAGCGGCTCCTCCAAAATCCAGCCGATTTTTTTTGCGGGATTCAGCGAACCGTACGGATCCTGAAACACCATCTGCGGGTTAGCGCAGTCAAGCCGGATACTGCCGTCAAAGCGTTTCTGCATTCCAAGAATCGCCTTTGCAAGCGTCGTCTTTCCGCATCCGCTCTCACCGACAAGCCCTAAGACTTCGCCCCTGTTCATGCAAAAGCTGACATCATGCAAAACGTGCTGCAATGCATCGTCTTTTCTGCCTTTATTTTTATAATAAACATTCAGATTGTCCACCTCTAAAATATGTTCCATATCCATCCTCATCTTTTCCGATTTGTTATTTCGTCAATACCTTTTTGCAGTACTGATGCGCTCCGCAATGCGGACATTTCAATTTGCGCTTTGCAATGGTATGCGGTCCCATAAGGTAATCCCCCATCTCGGGAACAAACCGCGTTTTGCACGAAGGACACTCAAATGCTCCCGCCTCCCTGTCAAGCACGCAGGCAATTGCAATCCCTAAAATAATGACAACGGAACCAATCCCAATCAGCAGCACCCGAAGCCAATCCTCCATTAGAAATGCACCTGCAATCACAAACAATGGAACTGCCGCAATCATTGTCAGCGCCGCAACCATCGCCGATAAAATAATTTTTTTCTTACTTTCCTGTGCTTCCTTTACCAAATTCACCATATTTTCCTCCGCTTTCCTGCGATAATCTTCCTCAGAAACCCGTTCTCCAACCAAAAGCTCATTCACCGTAATATCAAGCTCCCTGCACAACGGCAGCAGCAATGATACCTCCGGAAAGCCGTTTCCGCGTTCCCATTTTGAGATTGTCTTATCACTGATTTCTAATTTTTCAGAAAGTTGTTTCTGCGTATAGCCTTTTCGTTTCCGCTCCTTGGCAATAAATTCCCCAATCGCGATTTGGTTCATCCAACCACTCCTTTCTGAAATGATTATCCCCCGTTTCCGCTCCATTTTACACCCATAAAGCGTAGAATATGATGAATTTTTGCGGACTCTACGCTGCGTAGAGGACCATTTTAATTTTCAAATCTTCTTCTGCATCGTCTAATCTAACCTCTAATAATATCAGCCTGGCATTAGCCCTTCGGCTTTTGCGCGTATCGCAAAAAAAGTTTGGAATGTTTCCGGCTCCTCTTGAATCGTTTCCTGTATCAAAAGCAGCCTGCGTTTCCCAATTCTTCCGTCAAGTACCGCAAATATCCGTACAATCAAATCATCGCTGTTCAAACTGTTCTCGATACATTGATTATCAAATTCCTCAAATGCCCGATAAAAACAGCGTTGGTCAAAAATGCCCAATTTCAATGCCACATCATCTATATACGCATTTTCCTCCGCCATACGTTTATCCCATTTTTCATCTTTGGGAAAAAATTCCGCTTTCGTCCAATTATTCCAATAGCAGCCTTTGATAATTTCTTTTCCGTCATACCGTATTGCAGCACGTCCTTCATGGTCGGGACTTTTGCTATAGGACGTTGCAAAATACTGAATATGCCCCCGAAGGCTTTGTGCTAAATATTGCGTTTCCAGTTTTTTCCTAATACCACTCCATGTCGGCATCTATCAATTCTCCTATCTACCACATACCGCTACGCCCGATAATCCTTTCGAATAAACGGAGGGTCAATTTTTGTATCTGTTAAAAGCCCATATTTCTTTGGATGGCGATAGGCGTTCCCATGTACTTCATTTTTACGGTAAGTGCGCAGTTGTTCCAAATCAAGCTTGGCAATATAAATCCCCTCTTTCTCATCCGCCTGCAAAATGCAGGTATCGCGAGATTGCGGCAGCTTGGGAAGATACGCCACTCCGTCAAAGACACTGGAGCCGCCGTTACAGTCAGGTACGCTTCCGGGATAATTGCAAGTGGCAATCGCGGTCATATTTTCATAAGCCCTCGCACGCAGCTGGGAAAGACGGTTGATTTCCATCGGACAGGCATTTGGCACAAGAATCAGCTCCGCCCCTTTGAGCATTAAAATCCGCGCACTCTCAGGAAATTCCCTGTCATAACAAATCATCGCACCAACCTTTACATCCCCGCACGCAGTATCAAGCGTCGTAACATAAAAATCTTCACCGGGCGTCAAATCACGTTCCGCGCCAAAATCGCAGGTATGTACTTTTGCATAGTGCAATTTCCGCACCCCAAATCTGTCAAAAAGAATAAACGCATTGCGGGGCGCATTTTCATATTGTTCCAACAATGTGATGCCAATTGCCATATCAAGCGTCTTTGCAAGACTGCCAAAGGCATGGACAAACGCGCTGTCAGCAGCAACAGCCTCCGCTTTCCATTCATTAACAGGACGGTCATAAATATTATACCCGTTGCTCCACATCTCAGGAAACAGCGCAATATCCGCACTCCTCTCTTTGGAGGCATTACAAAAACGGATACCCTTTTCAAGATTTTCCTCAAGCGATTTACAGGGCGCAATCTGCAACAACGCGATTTTTAACAAGCTCATTTTTAACCTCCATGCTGCGACGATTCTGAAAAAGCAGCTTATCGCTCAAATTTTTGCATCATACAACAGTTCAAAATTGAAATCATCACACCAGTTTCTCCAACCGCGGTATTGCATCGATTAGCTCTTTCGTATAACACTCCTTCGGGTTCTCAAAAATCTCCTGCGCACTCCCCTGCTCCACAAGGTCTCCGTTATGCATCACGATAATGCGGTCACAAAGCCGCTTCACAAGACTCAAATCATGCGAAATAAACAAAACCGCCATCTTTTTCTCTTTATTTAAACGCTGCAAAAGCTTGACAATCTGTAACTGTATCGTCACGTCAAGCGCCGTCGTCGGCTCGTCCGCAATCAAAAGCTTCGGCTCACAAATCATCGCTGACGCAATCATCACGCGCTGGCGCATACCGCCCGAAAGCTCATGCGGATATTTTTTGTATACCTGTTCGGGATTTGGCAGCTCCACATCCGACAATGCCGTAATCGCGCGATGCCTGCGCTCCTCCTTGCTCATGTCCGGTCTATGGATTCTCAGACTTTCCTCCACCTGCCATCCAATCCGCTTTACGGGATTTAACGAAGTCATCGGCTCCTGAAAAATAATACCGATATCATTCCCTTGAACCTTGCGCAGCTGCGCGCGCGATGCGTGCAAAAGCTCCGTCCCCTCAAACAAAATCGTACCCTTCTTTTCCACGTCATGGCGTTTTAAAAGTCCCGCAATCGCCATTGCAGTCATCGATTTCCCCGAACCCGACTCACCCACAATGCCAAGAATCTCTCCCTCTGCAAGCGAAAAGCTCACATCATGCACCACGCGCTCAGGGACATCATGGTCATGAAATTCAATGCTTAAATCCTTTATCTCCAACAGCATACTAGTCCTCCATTTTGTCAAAGCCAAACACAAAAAACTATAGGAAGAACGCAGTTCTTCTGGCATGAAACTTAGAAGTTCTTTGCGAAACAGCCCTTGCTGTGAGCATTAGAACTTCTTTTCATGCTTTAATCCCATCTGCCAAAAGCGAAAATCCAAGCACCAGCAGAATAATCATCAACCCCGGAAACACCGCATACCACGGTGCGGAAAACAGATACGTCTGCGACTCAGAAAGCATACTGCCCAAACTCGCGTCGGGCGGCTGCACGCCAATTCCAAGATAACTCATGCCTGCCTCCGCAAGCACCGCATTGTTGAAACCAATCATAATCGACGACATCAGCACCGTAAATGTATTGGGCAGAATATGCACAAAAATAATCCGAAGTCTCCCCACCCCTGCAAGCTGTGCACTTTTTACATAATCCATCTCGCGGTACTTGATAAACTCACTCCTCACAATACGCGCAAAGCTTGGGATAAACGCCACACCAAGCGCCGCCACGACATTATACCTGCCCGTACCGAAAATACTCACAAACACCAACGCAAGCAAAATGCTCGGAAACGCAAACACAACATCAATAATGCGCATCAGCACCTCGTCAAGCCAGCCGCCAAAATATCCGGTAAACGCCCCAATCAGAACGCCCCCCGCTGTTCCGATAACTACCGTCAGAAATGCAATCACAAACGTATTTTCCATACCCTTCAAGACGCGCGAAAAAATATCCCTGCCAAAATTGTCGCAGCCCATCAAATGCCGAAACGAAGGCGCTGCAAGCTTAGAGGCACTGTCCATCTTTGTAATGTCATACGGCGTATAAAAAAAGCTCATCAGAATCAGCAATAACATAACAACTGTTATTACTGCACCTATCACAAAATTAGGAGGGTACTTTTTTCTAAAACTCTTCATAAGCATCACTCTGCCCCCACATTGATACGCGGATCAATGATTCCGTAAATAATATCCACACAGAAATTTGTCACCACTACCACAAAAGCAATCAAAACAATAATTGCCTCCACCACAGGATAATCCCGATACGAAATCGAAGTTAAAAGAATACGCCCGATTCCCGGAATATTAAAGACCTGCTCAATCACAATGCTCCCGACAAGCATATCAGCAAGCATCATTCCCCAAAGCGTGATGACCGGTATCATGGCATTTTTCAGCACATGCCTGTACAAAACCTTATTCGTATTATTCCCTTTGCTATAAGCCGTCCGCACATAGTCCTTCTTTGCCTCACCGACGCAGGAACCGCGAAGAAGCTTCACGGACATTGCAATTTTCGGAAGCGCTATCGCAATACAGGGAAAAATAATATAAGAAAGAAACCCCGCGATATCCGTTTCATAAGAGACAAATCCCCCCGGTGTGAAAAGTTTGAAAACCATTCCGAAAACATAAGTAATGATAATTCCCATGAAAAAATGCGGCACCGACATCATGATTTGATTCACCACGGTAATCACCCTGTCTATCCGCCCCCCGCTATGCTTTGCCGTATAGATGCCGACAGGAAGTGACACGGCTGTCATAATTATAAATGAAATGAGCGCCATAATGACTGTCACGGGCAGCTTTGATACAATCATATCCGCCACAGGCAGATTGTATTTGTACGAGGTGCCAAAATCCCCCGTCACAAAGCTTAAAAGCCAGTCAAAATAACGCTCCAAAAAAGGTCTGTTTAACCCCATTTCCTCCCGAAGTGCCGCAAGGCGCTCGGGCTCCACATCCGTCCCAAGCGCCGCGAGCGCCGCATCCCCCGGTATCACATCAAAGGCAAGATAGACAAGAAACGAAATGCATAAAATCGTAATCAGCATCGTGACAAATTTTTTCAGACCGTATTTCATGTTCCTGCCGCCTCCCTTTTTTCTGTGTGAAGTTTTACACACTTTATTCCGTGATATAAATTTTAGAAAAATCCTGGATATATAGCGGATAAAATTCATATCCCGCATAGCCTTTTCTGATTGCTACAAGCTCACACATATCCTGAATATAAACATTTGCCGCCGTATCCGCGAGAATCGTCTCGCATTCCTTATAGTATTGCGTCGCCTTCTCGTCATCGGACACTGCCTCCGCCGCAAGCGCATTGGCATAAGCAGCATCATAATCCGCATTCTTATAATTAATAAAATTGTTATGTGCATCGGAACGGAAGCGGCTGAGCATTGCGCCCGCCGTAAGTGTCGACGCGTCCACGCCTACAAGCGTCGCCTCAAAATCACGTCCCTGATAAACATCGTTAAGCCATGTCTCCCACTCAATCAGTTCGATATTTGCCGTCACGCCAATCTGCTTTAACTGCTCCGCAACGACCTGTGCCGTATCAACGTGCTGCTGGTAGTTTGAAGGCACCTTCATTGTAAAGCTGAATCCGTCCGCATATCCTGCCTGCGCAAGCAGCTCCTTCGCCTTGTCGATATCTGTTGTATAAGTATCATTTAATTCCTCAATATAATACTTTCCAAACGCGGGAAACATGCTGCTGCCTACCGGTGTTCCTTTACCGTCGGAAACAAAATCAAGAATTTCCTGCTTGTTTATTACATAGCAAAGCGCCTGCCTTACCAGCTCATTATCAAACGGTGCAGCCGCATTGTTTAAGTACACTGCCTGTACCAAATTCATCGTCCCCTCGAGTACCTCGAAGTTATCGCCAAACTCCGCCGCCTGCGTCGTTGAAACTCTTGCCACCATATCAACCGCGCCACCCTCAAGGTTCATCACGATGGAATCCGCATCCGCAAGCACCTTTAAGGTAATATCCTGAATATGTGCCGGCTCTCCCCAATACTCGTCAAAACGCTCCAGTATGACATTTTCCTGCAAAGAACGCGACACAAACTTGTACGGTCCTGTACCGATTGGATTGGTCTGAAGGTCGTCTACGTCAGCCGGAACAATTGCCGCCTCAACTGTTGCAAGAATCGCAAGAAACGAACTGCTTGACTCCTTGAGTGTGATGATAATCGTCTGCCCATCCGGCGTCTCAACACTTTCTATATTAGAAAACGCCGATATAACGGGCTCTCCCCCATTTAAACCGGCGCAGGTATCAATCGAATATTTTACGTCCGCTACGGTAACAGGGTTTCCATTATGGAACTTGATTCCATCTCGCAATGTGAAGGTGTAAGTAAGCCCATCCTCTGACATTGTGTAATCGCTTGCTACTGCAGGGATCAGATTGCCGTCGCTGTCGGGTTTGATTAAGCCCTCATAGATATTAAACAGTATTTCCTGCGTGCCCGCGCCCTGTGAAAGGCTTGGCACAAGACTGTCCAAATCCTGTGGAATACCTATGGTTATGTGCGAGTCTGCCACATCCTTTGTCTCCTGCGCCGCACTCTCTTTCTCCACAGGGGAGCTTTCCGTGCCGGCAGCAGCCGCAGTCTGTGTCTGTGCAATCTCATTAGAGTCTTTCGCCTCCTTATCACCTGCGCATCCGCCCAGTGCAATAGTCAGTGTAAGTAACATACTTACGAAAAGAACATTTTTTCCTCTCTTAGTCATGTTTTTACTCCTTTTTTATTCTACTGTATTCAGTTGTAGTATGCCCATTCGGCACATTCTCATGTCCGTTGGGGCAAACGGTTTCAGGTACAGTCGCAATGCAATGCGTACCGTCTTTCTAACCTGCATAAATTGTATACAAAAAAAACGAAAAAAACAAGGTTTTTCCCACACAAAGTTGTATTTTATTCTATACAAAACAATCCCCAGAATTATTCCAATACTTTTTTCAGTTCGTCCATAAACGTATTGATGTCCTTAAACTCCCTGTAAACAGACGCAAACCGCACATATGCCACGGCATCCAGGTCTTTTAGCTTGTTCATCACCATCTCGCCAATATCACGGCTCTGTATCTCCTTTTCCTCACGGTTAAAAATCTCTGTCTCCACGGCGTCAACAAGCAGGTTAATACTGTCGGCGCTGACCGGACGCTTATGGCATGCCCGCAAAATCCCCGCCTCAATCTTGGAACGGTCATAAGTTTCACGGTTATCGTCTTTTTTTATGACAATCAACGGAATCGTCTCTATTTTTTCATATGTCGTAAATCGCTTGCTGCATTCATCGCACACGCGCCGCCTGCGGATGGAATTGTTTTCGTCTGCAGGTCTTGAGTCGATTACCCTTGTATTTTCATGGTTACAAAAAGGACATTTCATTCATTTTTCCTCCGTGTAAAATCATTACAGCATCCTTTTTTTCAGTATAAGTTAGCCTTCCGCTTATGTCAACCACATTCTTGCACATCCAAACACTTAAACCTCAGATATCCACCAAAATCAGATCCGGACCAACCTGACGGATACAATTGTATGGTATGACAATCTTTGAATCGTCCGTAAGCATCGACCAAAGCCCCTTACAGCCCGGCACCATAATCTTGCAGATGCATCCCTTGCACTCGTCAATCTCAAGGTCGCAGACATGCCCCAGCCGCTTGCAGTCCTTAATACTGATAACTTCCTTTTTCTTAAATTCACTGTATTTCATCATAAAGCAAAATCCCCCTTACCGCAAAGTGTGCCTTATTTTATACTATGCAGCACCCGCGAAAAGGGGAATTCTTTTTATACTCAAGTCTCTTTTCTGAAATCCTTTGCAAGGCGAAACCGGATATAGACGTTGAAAGCCACCGCAAACACAAACATCACAACCGCCAGAACCTGCGACACCGCAATCTGCGTATGGGGAATGAGCAGCTGGTCCGTGCGCAGTCCCTCGACCAAAAATCTGCCAAGTCCGTAGCCGCCCAAGTAAAACAGGCACATCTGTCCATGATATTTCTTGCGTCTGTGCCAAAAAAGCATCACAATCAACAGGCACAAATTCCAGGCTCCCTCGTACAAAAACGTAGGATGCACCTGTATAAAATTTACGGCGCCATCCGAAGCCATCTGCGCCATCCCGTCCAAATGAGACTGCGCAATATCCGATGCGCGCACCGCGTCAAGCGGAAGACGCATTGCAAACAGCGAATCCGTAAAACCGCCAAACGCCTCCCTGTTGAAAAAATTTCCCCAACGCCCGATAATCTGTCCAAGCACCAGTCCGTATACCCCGCAGTCGCCAATCTGATACGGTGAAAGCTTTTTAATCCTGCAATACACAAAAAGCGTTGCAAACGCTCCAATCACGCCCCCGTAAATCGCAAGACCGCCCTGCCTTGTGTTAAAAATGCTAAGCAGATTGTTCTTATATAAATCCCATGAAAAAATGACATAATAAATGCGCGCGCCGATTACGGAAAAAATCACCGCATAGATGGCAAAATCCCAAATAATGTCGGAATCCATCTTCTCAAGTTTTGCAATATGCACAGCCATAAGCACCCCGCAGATTACGCCAATCCCGATAATCAGACCATAAAAGGCAATTTGAAACCCAAATACGGAAAAACTCTTGGGAACATTTTCCAAATAAATTCCAAGATGCGGAAAAGCGATGTCATTAATACCCATTGTGTCACTCCTTTGCGCTCTCGCTATACATTAAACCGGAACAGGATTACATCGCCGTCCTTTACCACATAATCCTTTCCCTCCAAGCCGACAAGCCCCTTGTCGCGCGCCGCCGCAAGCGAACCGTTTTCCAGCAAATCTTCGTAATTGACAACCTCCGCCCGGATAAAACCACGCTCGAAATCCGTGTGGATTTTCCCAGCCGCCTGCGGCGCCTTCGTTCCGACTTTAATTGTCCACGCACGGCACTCGTCCTCGCCTGCCGTCAAAAAGCTGATTAATCCCAAAAGCGAATAGCTTGCTGCAATCAGTTTATCCAGCCCTGACTCTTTTAATCCCAAGTCCTCCAAAAACATCTGTTTCTCATCATCATCAAGCTCCGCAATCTCCTGCTCAATCTGCGCACAGATGACAAAAACGCCAAAGCCTTCGCCTGCCGCATACTCCCGCACTGCTTTCACGCCCTCGTTTGAAGCGCCGTCATCCGCCAGGTCATCCTCCGCCACATTCGCCGCAAAAATCACCGGCTTGTCCGTCAGCAGATTATAGCCGTTACGCCAAAGGATTTCTTCTTCATCCTCGGTGACAAAGCTCTTCGCAAGCTTCCCCTCCTCCAAATGCGCCTTAATGCGCTCCGCAAGCGCAAGTTCTTTTGCCTGTGCCTTATCATTTTTTGCGCCCCTTGACACTTTCGCAATGCG
Organism: Lachnospiraceae bacterium UBA7110; assembly: GCA_002492295.1. GTDB lineage: Bacteria > Bacillota > Clostridia > Lachnospirales > Lachnospiraceae > COE1. The sequence continues at coordinate 5,811 of DKYC01000037.1, read as the reverse complement.
ACGTTCCAAAATTTCAATATCCGAAAAAATCAGTTCCAAATTAATGGTTTCAATATCCCGGAGCGGATTAATACTTCCATCCACATGCACAATGTTACTGTCCTCAAAACAACGCACCACATGCACAATCGCATCCACCTCGCGGATGTTGGCAAGGAACTGGTTTCCAAGACCCTCTCCCTTGGACGCACCTTTTACCAGCCCCGCAATATCCACAAACTCAATCACGGCGGGCGTTACCTTTTTCGTATGATATAACTCGCCCAGACGCTTAATCCGCTCGTCCGGCACCGTCACCACACCCACATTAGGGTCAATCGTACAAAACGGATAGTTCGCCGATTCCGCGCCTGCCTTTGTCAGGGAATTAAAAAGTGTGCTTTTTCCGACATTCGGAAGTCCTACAATGCCTAGTTTCATGATTCATCTATTCCTCCTTACACATCATCAATATCTTCCGTTTTTCTATCCGCTTTCCGAAAAATCAGGGAAAGCTCAATCACCGCTGCCACGGCAAGTACGAACTCCGCGGTAAACTGCGCATATGCAAGTCCAAAGAGCGGAAACAGGTAATTTAACACAAACAGTGCCGGTATTTCCAGTATAATTTTTCTCATAATGGCAAATACAAGCGCTTTTTTGCCATACCCAAGCGCCTGAAAAACGCCAACCGCCAAAAAATCCATGCACAGAAACGGCAGTCCCAGGCAAAAGCCCCTCATAAACCGCACGCCATACCCGATAATCGACGCGTTATCCATAAAAAAACGCACTACGCCTTCTGCGCCCACAAAGAAAAACAGTGCCGCCGCCGTAATAAAACCAACACTGATACCGCCCGAAAAAACAATCGACGACTTCATACGCTTACGGTTTCCACTGGCATAATTATAGCTGACAAGCGGCATAATCCCTTGTGAAATTCCCATGCAGACGTACATCGGCACCATATAGATTTTCTGCGTAATTCCCATTGCCGCCACAGCATCCGCGCCAAATACCGACGTGAAATTGTTTAGAATCGTCATCCCTGTCACGTTCAGCAGGTTCTGTATAGAGGCCGGAATGCCTACCCCGAATACGCCAAGCACAATCTCTTTTTGCAGGCAGAACGCTCGCGGTTTTATGCAAACGCATGTGCTTTTTCTCTTCACATACAACAGCACAAAGAAATACAGACACGCCACGCAGTTTGACAGAAAGGTTGCAAGTCCCGCGCCCGCCGCGCCCATATTCAAGCCCCACGGAAGAATAAATACCGGGTCGAGCACAATATTTAACAGGCAGCCGCTCATTGTTCCAATACTTGCATGAAGCGACGCCCCCTCTGAACGCACCATATATGCCAGCACGACATTTAGAATTGCCGGCACCGCGCCCCATGTCACTGTCCAATACATGTAGGCGGCAGTTGCCGCAAGCGTCACGTCATCCGCCCCAAGAAGCGTCAAAAGCGGCGCTTTCCCGATTGTACAAAGCAAGGAAAACACAATGCCGCAAAACAGCGCGCAATAAAAACCAAACGCTGAGCTTTTATGAACCGTATCAAAATCCTTTCGTCCCAGTGCCCTGCTCATCATGCTGGAGCTGCCTACGCCAAACAGGTTGTTGACTGCATTAAAGGCAAGAAGCACCGGTCCGGCAAGCGTCACTGCCGCGTTCTGCACCGGATTGTTTAAAATTCCCACAAAGTATGTGTCCGCAAGATTATAAAGCACCATGACAAGAGAGCTGATAATCGTCGGCACGCACAATGCCACTACTGCTTTCGGGATTGGCGCATGTTCAAATAAATTTGTCCGCTTGTCTGTCTTCGTATTCACATTATCAAACTCCATTCCGTATCGGGCTATTTTTCAAGCTCCATGATAGTTAAAAAATCGTTAATATTTTTCCCAATATCTCCCTTAAAAACCGCAGAGCCTGTCACAATCATGTTCGCGCCTGCATCAAGGTTTGCCTTTAAGTTTTCAAGGCGCACGCCTCCGTCTATCTCGACATCCACGGGCAGTCCTTTTTTCTCAATTTCCCTGCGGATACTCCGAATCTTGTCATAACACTCCGGAATATAACTCTGTCCGCCAAATCCCGGATGTACCGTCATGACAAGAACCATGTCCACATGCTCAAGATATGGGAATGCATGTTCAACCGGCGTCTCCGGATTAATTGCAATCCCACGCTTTCCGCCCAGGCTTCTGATACGCTCAAGAGTTTTATAGATACAGTCGCACGCCTCGACATGTATCGTAATGCCGCCTGCACCCAGCTGCATAAACTCATCAACATAACGTTCCGGACGTTCCACCATCATATGTACGTCCAGGAACAGATTCGTGCGCTTCCTCACACACTCAAGCACAGGCATTCCAAACGATATGGAAGGCACAAACATGCCATCCATAACATCAATATGAAGATATTCCACACTTGATTTTCCAATGATATCAAGCTGTGTTCCCAGCTCACAAAAGTCAGCCGACAGAATTGACGGTACTAAATAATTCATTTGTTAACCTCCGTTTAATCCTTCTCTCTTATCTCCTGTTCCTACGCTTTTTCGTACTTCCCACGGCAGCCTCCCTCTCCAGAAGCTCCTGATAAAATGCCGCGTAATTCTCATAACGTATTTTGGAAATACGGTTTTCCTCCAATGCTTTTTGCACGCCGCAGCCGGGCTCATGGATATGCACACAGGTAAGGAACCTGCATTCCGGTTCATACGGCGCAAACTCCGGATAAAAATCCTTCAGCGCTTCCTTTTCAACATCAAAAAGGGAAAGTGAGCTAAATCCCGGTGTATCCATAATGTATGTATTGTCCGATACCGCAATCAGTTCAGAATGTCTCGTCGTATGTTTCCCGCGTTCTATTTTCTCGCTGATTGCACCTGTTTCCATCCGTATTTCCTGCTGCAGACAGTTTACAAGGGAAGATTTTCCCACACCGCTTGGTCCCGCAACGGCAGTCGTTTTGTCTGCAAGCGCTTTTTTGATTTCATCAATCCCTTCTTTCCTTGCGGCACTTGCAAATATAACCCTGCACCCGCTGTTCCTATAGTTTTCCCGGATGCGCATACACTGCTGTATGTCAGCAAGATCCGTTTTATTGAAACACACAATGCAGTCAAGCCCCTGCCTTCGCATCATAATCAGAAAGCGGTCAAGCAGATGGAAGCTTGGCTCAGGCTTTGCCATGGCAAAAATCAAAAGTGCCTGATCAATATTTGCCACCGCAGGCCTGATAAGAACGCTTTTTCTCGGCAATATATCCACAATGCTGCCCTCGTAATCTTTCGCATCCGTTATTTCAATTTCAACGTCATCACCGACAAGCGGCTTTGTGTTTTCTTTTCGGAATATTCCTTTCGCCCGGCATGCGTAAACGCCCTTTGCGGGCACATCCACATAATAAAAGCCTGCTATTCCCTTGATTATTTTACCCTGCATTTACTTATCCTGACTTAACCGTTTGATTTAATTTTTCGTAAAATTCACATTCTGATGCGTCTGTGCCACATCAACACCCATCTGCGTCGTCTCATTACCATCCGCATCCACCACAACCTCCGGAACCTGTTTCGGATAAGTAATGGTAATAATGCCATACGCTGAGGGGCTTTCAAAATTCGTAACATTTATCGTGACCGGAAATGACGTTACACTGTCGGAATACCAAAGCTGTTTACTTCCGTCCGCAGTCGTCAGAATAACTTCCGCATTTCCACCCATATAACCGTCGGGTGCCGAAACGGTAAGACTGCAATTATAGGTTGCAGCTTCACTTCCCATGCTCAGCTTTAAATCAACTACTGTCCCTTCCTTGACGGTCGTGTCCGCCTCGTAGCTCTGATAGCAAATCTGACCTGCAGGGATTTCCGAGCTGTATACCTCGTCAATCGAACCCACCACAAGACCTGCCGCTTCAAGGTTGCTTCGTGCCGCCTCTTTTGTAAAACCTACCACGCCCGGCATACGTACATCCTTATCGGAGCTTCCCTTGCTGATTACTATCGTTACGTCCGCCTCCAGGGGCGCAATGCTGTTTGCCTCAGGAGTCTGTGAAATAATCGTGCCTTTTGCATATTCCATGGAAAACTCTTCTGTTTTAACTACCTTAAAGCCCTGATTGGTTAATGCGGCAGTGCCTTCCGCTTCGCTCATTCCCTCAACAGGCGGCACCGGCACGCCATTTGCGCCGACACTCACCGTAAGCACTATCGTTGTGTTTTTGAGGATTTTATCGCCCGCAAGCACTGTCTGACCGTCCTCCAAAGCAGCTGATATAACCGTATTTTTTGCATATTGCGCGGACTCCGCGGAAACAGTTTTATACCCTAAGCCGTTTTGATTTAGGGCGGTCTTTATCTCATCCACATCATGCCCCACAAACTCGGGCATTACTGCACGCTCGCTGTCATCCGCATCACTTGCGTACGTGCCGGACATAGAGTCAATCTGCTCAAAAATTCCTGTTGCCTGCCCTGCAAAGTATAACAGGATACAGCCGATAATCACGGCGCCAAGCACCGTCAGAACCGTTGTAAAGCCCTCTGCCTTCGGATTATAATCATATTCATCTTTGCTGTTTAAATACCGTTTCTCATCTTCATATTCATTTCTGCGCACATTCTGCCTTGTGACGATTTCCTGCGTATAGCCCTGTTCTTCATAATAATCGTCATGCTGTTGTCTGCCGCGTGTATGATTTGCATTCTGTGACACAGTATTTTTATTGGGCGTATTTTTATGGGACGCCTTCTTTTTTGCAGTATTTTTATTGGCACTGTTTTTATTATGACGAACATCGTCATTCCTGCCCGCAGTATTTTTGCCCTGCACGTTTTTATTGGATGCGTACGAATTTCCCCTGCCTGTCTGTCCGGACTTTTTCGATGCCGCCGGTTTTACCCTTGGCTGCTCATGATACGCTTCATAATCATCATACGCTTCATTGTATGTATCCGCTAAATCAGTCTGGTCTGGCGCAGTCTGACTGGGTTTTCTTTTCGGTTTCACCTGATTTGGAATCAGCTCTAAATCCGCCTCTTTTGCATACATTTCCCTTCTTGGCGTGCGGATTTCGCTGTCACTTTCCGCGGAATTTCCCGATGGCACGATTTTCGTCTTTCCCGCCTCTTCAACAACCGTGTCAAGCTGTGCAATCGCGTCGTCCGGATTAATCAGCGAATGTTTCAAATCCTTAATGATATCTTCCATACACTGATAACGTCTGTCCGGGCTCTTTTGCGTGCATTTGATAATAATGTTTTCCACACTCACCGGAATTTCCGGCACAAACTCCCTGATGTCAGGCAGTTCATCCTGAATATGCTTAATCGCAATCGACACAGTCGTATCACCGTTAAAGGGTACCCGTCCTGCAAGCATTTCAAACATCGTAATGCCCAGCGAGTAAATGTCGCTCTTTTCATCGGAAAATCCGCCGCGTGCCTGCTCCGGCGAGGTATAATGCACAGATCCCATGACATTGGAGGTAATCGTGTTGCTTGACGCCGCCTTCGCGATGCCAAAATCCGTCACCTTCACCTTTCCCTCTTTGGAAATCATGATGTTCTGTGGTTTGATATCCCTGTGTATAATGTGATTATTGTGTGCCGCCTCAATTCCCATCGACACCTGTATTGCAATGCTGATTGCCTCTTTAATCGTAAGCCTTGACTTTTTCTCAATATATTTTTTGAGCGTAATACCCTCGACAAGCTCCATGACGATGTAGTGAATACCGTCTTCCTCCCCTACATCGTAAACATTGACAATGTTCGGATGCATAAGCCCCGCCGCCGCCTGC
>DKYC01000102.1:3136-3794 GCA_002492295.1 Lachnospiraceae bacterium UBA7110 | reverse complement strand
CATAAAATAAAAATATGGAGGATTCTGTCTTATGGTATATTGTCTTGGTCAACGTTTACAGGAACAAAGACGGTTGAAAAATCTTTCGCAGAAAGAAGTCGCGAAATCAATCGGCATCTCCGCGTCTATCGTTTCCAACTATGAAAGCGGAGAACGGACGCCCAGTGTCGAAATTTTGATTGCGCTTGCCCGTCTCTATCATTGCTCTACCGACTATCTGCTTGGTTTCGATAAGATTGATAAAGACAGGCTGCTGGATGTTTCTATGCTGAATGAGGAGCAACGCAAGCTCCTGCAGCATTTTTTGTCGAGCATCCAATCTTAATTTTTCCTCACGCTCCTCTCTATTAAGCAATTAAATAGCAGTTATTATATCTACTATAGTTTAATAGAGAGTTGTTTTTTTCAAAAAGTTGCACTTTTATTGAAAAAAATTTAAAAGAAAAAAGCGACTCCCCCCGACAGGTATCGCTTTTCACCATGTATGCCATTTCATCCGCATCATTTCCGATTTTGCATTGCTATTATAAAAAGGTGCATCGTCTTTGTGATTTCATCAGACTTTGCACCTTATTTTTCATGATTATTCAATTACTCCGCATCCGGCTTTTCGACCTGTTCGATTGCCGCCTTCTTCATCGGAATACGGCAGTTTTTA
>DKYC01000102.1:0-2863 GCA_002492295.1 Lachnospiraceae bacterium UBA7110 | reverse complement strand
TTCATCGGAATACGGCAGTTTTTATTATTTCCAAACTCTACAATCACATCATCATCCGTAACATCAATGACAATCCCGTAAAATCCGCTTGTTGTAAGAATGCTGTCTCCTACTGCAACGGAATTTACCAAAGCAGCCTTCTTTTTCTGCTCCTTCTTCTGCGGACGTATCATCAGAAAATAAATAATGACAAACCATACGGCAATCATTAAAACCATGGAAAGCGCACTTGCCGTTCCCGCGCCTGCCGCTGCCGCGTCTGTTAACAATAAATTCATTTCTATAACCCTGCTCCTTTCTTTCTGTCACATATTCTGCTTTATGCACACTGAATATCATACACAAAAATTACCAATACATCAAGTAAAATATTTATAAATATCAATGAAGCGATTCTACTGCTGTCCGCACGCCATGCCTTCCAGCTTACGTTTCTTATACGCCGCAAATTTCCCCGCGTCAAGTGCATCCCGAATTTCCGTCATCATCGTGTTATAAAAATACAGATTATGAAGCACGCAAAGCCGCATTCCCAGCATTTCCTTCGCCTTTAGCAGATGGCGGATGTATGCGCGCGAATACCTCCTGCACGCCGGGCACTGACAGCCCTCTTCAATCGGTCGCTCATCCAGCTCATACTTTGCGTTGAACAGGTTAATCTTACCGTGATTGGTATACAGATGCCCGTGTCTTCCATTCCTTGAAGGGTATACGCAGTCGAAAAAATCAATGCCGCGCTCCACGCCCTCCAAAATATTGGCAGGCGTCCCCACGCCCATCAGGTACGTCGGCTTGTCCTTCGGAAGGTACGGCACCGTTTCCTCCAGGATATAATACATCTCCTCGTGCGTCTCACCCACTGCAAGCCCGCCCACCGCATAACCGTCAAGGTTAAGCTCCGCAATGCGCTTTGCATGTTCTATCCGGATATCCGCAAAGACCGCGCCCTGATTAATGCCAAACAGCATCTGATTCCTGTTAATCGTACCTTCCAAGCCGTTTAACCTGTCCAGCTCGCGCCTGCACCGCTCCAGCCACCGCGTCGTGCGCGCCACGGAATTTTCCACATATCTGCGCTCCGCCTTACTCGGCGGACACTCGTCAAACGCCATCGCAATCGTTGAGGCAAGGTTTGACTGGATTTGCATGCTTTCCTCCGGTCCCATAAAAATCTTCCTGCCGTCAATATGCGAATTAAAATAAACACCTTCCTCTTTAATCCGGCGAAGCCCTGCAAGCGAAAAAACCTGAAAACCGCCGGAATCCGTCAAAATCGGTCTGTCCCACGACATAAACCGGTGCAGACCGCCCATCTTTTTAATCGCTTCGTCCCCCGTACGCACATGAAGATGATACGTATTGGAAAGCTGCACCTGCGTCCCGATTTCCTCTAAATCAGCAGTAGATACAGCGCCCTTAATCGCGGCAACTGTACCTACATTCATAAACACGGGCGTTTGGATTGTGCCGTGCACGGTCGTAACCTCCGCGCGCTTGGCACGCCCCTCCTGCTTTAATAATCGATACATGAATCAAAATCTCCATTACTCCAAATCTTCCAAAAATTCCTCTAACGTAATACCGCGCTCCATAATATTGTGCGCCGCCTCCCTGCCCACATAACGGAAATGCCACGGCTCATACTGGATGCCCGTGATATACTCCTTCCCAAGCGGATAACGCAGGATAAAACCGTACTCATCGCAGTGCTCCCGCAGCCAAATGCCTGCCTGCGTCTCACCGAAGCCCTCATCGAGCGCATAATATTTATTGCTGATAATATCAAGCGCCAAACCAATCTGATGCTCGCTTGCGCCCGGCACTGTCACCGTCATCGACGAGATTTTGTATGCTTCCAGATAGGAATAGCCCTTTTCCATATAGTAGTCAATCTTTCTGTTAAACAGCACCGTCTGCCTGTTGTAATCCCTGTACGGTGAGCACACCATCAGATTGATGCCGTCCTCCTTTGCCGCCTTCATCATTGCCGTCAGGTCATCAATAATCCGCGCGTCGCACTTCATCTTGCCCTTGATTGTACCAAGCGTAAAGGTATAATCATCCGGAACAGGATGCTGCTTATTGACGAGCACAAGCTGCCAGTCGTCCTTGGAAAGCTTAGTAAGCGACGGGCTTTTTTCCGGTTTCGCCTCTCCCGCCACCTCCGCCTCAAGGAAATCATCCAAAGAATACTGGTCAATCTCGGACACACTTACTTCAAGCTCTTTATTGTCATACCCCTCCAGCACATCATTATCATCAATGACTTCCGCTGCCGGTATATGGAATGTCGTCGGCACATACTCATAATTTTCCTGAATTTCCACCCATTCCTTCGACTCCGGAAGAATGCCCAGCCGTTCCTCCTCCGACAAAAACGAAAAGCTGCTGCTTGCCACGAAAAACACAATCACGGCCAACACACTGGCAAAACGCTTTGTATTATGTGCGAAATAAAAACATATGTTATAAACAATCGTGGCAAAAACCATGCATATTGTCAGAGGTCCCCTGAAATGCGGGTGCTTTTTAATCTGCTGTTTCATTTTTGCCGTCAGGTTATCCTTCCACGTTCTTTTCATTCTTAATCATCCCCATAAATTCCTGCAAACGCCTGCGTCCCTTATATACTCCCAATCTCATTCCGCAATGCGCACTTCCTTAACAGATTTCCTTAATAAACTGGTACTATTATCATAACATATCATTTTTTCCTTTTGCATCAAAAATTGCAAAAAAACATAAAATTTCCCATCCGTTTTTTGTGAAAAACATATGTTATTGTGTTTAAATGGACAAGCAAAATTCTGATGCGGTAAAATGACACTGCTTCTTGATTTTGCATATTTATACGACTATAATA
>DKYC01000118.1 GCA_002492295.1 Lachnospiraceae bacterium UBA7110 | reverse complement strand
AGAAAATGTAAGCCTGGGTTTTTAATAATATGAGGTTTCATAGGTTTTAATATATCTTTATAGTATAATATTTTTAAAAGAATAAGGGAAGTTTGTCAAATAGAATAAAAAGGAGCCTTATGAAATTATGGAAAAAATGCTGCGGAAGGAATAGAGGTGCTTATGACAAAGAACAAAGAACTTGCGGCGTATATTATGGATCAATTGTCTGACTTGGGAGATGTACGGAATATCCCCATGATGGGCGGTTATATTTTCTATTACAAAGAGCGGATATTTGGCGGCATTTATGGTAGCGGATTTTTGGTAAAAATTACGGAAGCAAGTAAAAAGTATATGCCGGACAGTGTGCCGGAGCCGCCCTATGAGGGAGCGAAACCGATGCTGCCGGTGACGATTTTGGAGGATAGAGAGGCGTTACAGGCAATGGTGGAAGAAATGTATCCGGAATTGCCGGAAAAGAGGCCGAAAAAGAAAAAAGCATAAATAGCCGTATCTCATTTATCTTTACCCGGTTTACCACAGAGAGAACCGGGTATTTTCAATGCGAGGTGGTTTTATTATGATAGAGCTGGTTATATGTGACGATGATGTTCAGGCATTACGGCAGACCAGAGAGTTTTTAACAGATATGATGCAGCCGTGGGAGGAGGAAATGGAAATTATGGCCTACACGGATGCAAATGACCTGCTCAGGAGAATCCGGTCTGGGAGTGAGCGTATGGACATCCTGTTGTTGGATATTGATATGCCCAATATATCCGGATTGGAGATTGCGAAACTGATTCGCGACGAGGAGAGAGATGTGATATTGATTTTTTTGACAGCGCACGATGAATTTGTGTACATGTCTTTTCAGTATGCGCCCTTTCGTTACATTAGAAAAGAATATATGAAAGAAAAACTGCCTTCTGCGATGAAGGCGGCCGTGGCAAAGATAATGGCGCAGAGAAGCAGCTTTATCTGTTTAAAAACGCAGGAAGGGGAACTGCCTGTTAAAATATCTGATATTACGCACTTCCAGATGGAAAACAGGCGTGTGTGCGTGTATGTGGTACAGGGGAGAGCCTACCTTGTATGGAAAAAGCTAAGGGAGCTGAAAGCGGAAATTGACGCGTGGGATGATGCCTTTGTCCAGGTTCATAGCGGGTGTGTGGTGAACCTCAGACATGTCAGGACACGCAAGAGTGGAACGGTGGTACTGGATGGGGCGGAGGAACTGGAGATACCTGTCAGCCGGCGCCGGCAGCGGGAGGTTTCAGAAACGATCTCAAATTATTGGAGGGATCACTCATGAGTGCGGTTTTGTTGATAGCGAACAATGTGGCAGTGGGAATGGAAACCTGGCTCTGCTATGTTTTTTGCAGTGTATTTCTGGACATAGATTATTTTAAAAAACGAAAATTATCATTTATGGTAATGGCATTTGTTTCTGTTCTGGTAATTGGGGGCGGCGATCTTGTCCTTCCGCGCACGGTGGTCAGAAGCCTGTTGTATTCTGTCCTTATTTTTTATTTTTTACAGGTAATCTTATATAAAAAGTATTATCTCAAATGCGCGGCGCTGAGTTTGTTTTACACGCTGATGCTTGCCATGACGGACTTTAGCATTCTGGCCATATGCAGTCTGACGACCCGTAAGCCGTTTGCGTTCTTTCTGACAGAATCTGCATATGGTGTGATAGCGATTGTGCTTCATATTCTGGTACTGTCTTTTATTATTTATCTGATTTATCACATCAGGGAAAATACGTTTCAGATGGAAAGGCGATATGTAATTTTTCTACTGGCCCTGACCATACTGATTCTGGTGACGACGCTGCTCCTGTTTCAGTATTTTTTGTCGATGGGGCGGGTCGGTTTGACGGACTTTTTTGCCTGGGGATTGTTGGTGGCGCTGACGCTTGTATCTTTCTTTTACATTGTCAGACTGGCGCGGACATATGCCGTCAGGCAGGAGAACATGCTTTTGAGCATGCACAATGAGATGCTGCTCAAGTCTTTGGAAGAAAACAGAAAAAGCTACGAGGTTTGGGAATCGAAAATACATGATTATAAGCATCATTTAATTTATATGACAGAACTGGCGCAAACGGGGGATTTTGAAAAGTTAAAGGATTATTTGCACACGGAAATGAATGAAATCAGAAAAGGAATAAGCATTGTGCAGTCCGGATATATCGGTATTGACTCGATCCTCAATTCCAAGCAGATCCTTTCCCAGAGCAATCATTTGCATATGTTTTGTAATGTGAGTCTGCCGGAAGATCTTTCGCTGGATCAGGCCGCCCTTTCTACCGTGCTTGGAAATCTCCTGGATAATGCGATCAGGGCTGGCGCAGAGATTCCGGGCAGCAATGTTGAAGTGAATATCTACATGGTAAAAAATAATCTGTGCATAAAGATCTGTAACCAGACAGTTTTAAGGGACATTGACTTTACACAGACTTCGGCGGCAGATAAACATCTGCATGGCGTTGGCTTAAAAAGTGTGCGGCGCAATGTGGAAAAAATGGGCGGGGAATTCAGCATCAACGAGCGGGACGGAGCAGTCACTGCGTTTGTGACGCTTTATAACGTCTGCAGTTAACCATATATGCAAAAATACCTGCCAAATAGACAAATTTCTCCCATCTTATTTTGTGCGTGCTAAAATAGCAATGCCAATAGGAGGAGGAGAAATGGATTATGAAAAAGAGAATAGTACAGTTTAAACGAAGTATCACGGCAGTGCTGGCAATTTCCATGGTTATGACAGGATGCGGCAAAAATCCGTCGGCAGACACCGACAGCGGGACGGCGCAGGAAGAGGAGACAGACCAGAAGATAGAAAAAGAAGAAAAAACAGATGAAATAGAGTCTGATTCCGCTTCAAAGACAGGCGGTGACGCGCTGGCACAACAGCTTAAGCAGCAGTATGCAGGCACTGTGGCAGGAGAGTATGATGGCAATGTGATCAAGGTAAAGCGCGATGAGCCTGTCACATTAGAGCTCTCCTACAATCCCAACGAATCGGATGATAAGTTAAGCGACTGCTTCGTTGTTTATCAGGATGCAGAATTGCAGTATCCGATGGAAGTGGGCGACATGGAGTATGACGAGACATCGAAGACGCTTACCATCACACCGCCGTTTTACGGTATCGCGGAGATGGACTCGGGCGAGGTGGATCTGAGCGCTCTGAGCGGCAATTACCTGAAAGAGGACGAAGGATATGCATGGGGGACGCTGCCGCAATATTATCTGGCGGCGAACGTGGACACGACAACGGGAAAACGTCTTGATAAACCAGTTATCACAGTGATCAGGGTCGACGCGGAAATCTCACAGGCGCCACAGCTTGTCTTTGACCAGACGGATGACGGTTATGCCCGTTTCTCATGGAAAGAAGTGCCGGGGGCAGACGGATATCTGCTGTTTACGATCAATAAGGATGAACAGGGATTCTGGGAGGACACCAGCGTCTTTGCAGATGTGCAGGGGCTGGAGTGGACGAGCGAAGAGGATGAAGAGTATAACAGCAATAATGAGGAAGGAAAGGTATTGTCGCTGAACGGGCGGTTTATCCAGTATTACAGTTCGGAGGATTCCGAAGCGTGGAAAAGGGACAATGACGATTTCCTGAGCGAATTTGACACGGGCGAGGCATACGACGAATATTATAGCGAATATTTCGGCATTGTCGCCTACAATAGTGAAGGCTGTTCCGCAACGGGCAATTTTTTGAGCGCAAAGGATTTGGCGCATATGCTTCCCAATACGGAGGCGGGATACAGCAATGAGGAGAGCTTTTTTCATTTTGAGGGAACCCGGAATCTTCCTGCCATTATGTGTGTGACCATGTGCGACGGTACTACGGCGCAAAAGGTATTGGATTATGATTTTGATTCCATACAGAAGGAAGAAGATAACAATTACTACTATATTTCTGCAAAGGCGGATCAGACGCCGT
>DKYC01000076.1:1170-12971 GCA_002492295.1 Lachnospiraceae bacterium UBA7110 | reverse complement strand
ATCCGCAAGATCCCGCGGCAGTTGTGCCAAATCCGCAGGATCCCGCGGCAGTCGTGCCTGCCCCACAGAATCCGTCGGCAGTGGAACCGCAGCCGCAAGATCCAACGGCAGTCGTGCCAAACCCGCAGGATTCTGCGGCTGGGCAGTAAACAAAGGAAAAAGGAGATTGAGAAACATGACAGAAGAACGGTTACTGGAGAATATCGTATGTGCAGTGCGCGCGTGCGGAGCGATTATTTTAAATGCCGACAGGACAAAATCCGGCATTGATGAGAAGGCAGGGCACGCGAATTTTGTCACTGCGTATGACAAAAAAGTGCAGTCCGAGCTGCAAAACAGACTGCTGGAGATTTTACCTGAGGCAGTGTTTGTCGGCGAGGAGGAGGATGTACATGCGTCCATTAAAGACGGCTATGCTTTTATCGTAGATCCAATCGACGGAACGACCAACTTTATCAAGGACTATCATGCAAGCGCAATATCCGTCGGACTCATCAGGGACGGAAAACGGTATATGGGCGTTGTATACAATCCTTATCTTGACGAGGTCTTTACGGCAGTCAAAGGAAAAGGCGCGTTTCTAAACGGCAGATCCATTCAGGTATCAAAACAGCCGCTTGCAAATGGAATTGTGATTTTTGGAACGGCTACCTATTATGAGGAATTTGCGAAAGCGACCTTTGAAATGGCATATGACTATTATTGTAAGGCGCTTGACGTACGGCGCAGCGGCTCTGCAGCCCTTGATTTATGTAATGTTGCCGCAGGACGTGCGGAACTCTTCTTTGAGCTGCAGCTCTGCCCCTGGGATTATGCGGCAGGCTCCCTGATTGTGGAAGAGGCGGGCGGTGTGGTCACGACGATTGACGGCGGCGAAATTCCTTTAAATGAAGGCTGCGGTGTGTTGGCGACAAATGCAGTGTGCGCGGTTACAAAGAATTAAAAATATAACAGACGGAGGATTGGAAAATGAGCGGGATGAAAGAAAGGCTGCACACCGGAGAACTTTATTTTCCGGGAGATGAGGATATTATGAAGGAGCAGATGGCTTATCAGGATTTATTATGCGAGTATAACCTGACGAAGCCGTCAGAGACAGAAAAACGAGCCGGGATGCTGAAAAAAATGTTAGCGGAATGTGGTGAGGGCGTATATATTGAAGCGCCGTTTTATGCTAATTTCGGCGGTCATAACTGTCACTTTGGAAAGATGGTGTACGCAAACTATGGTTTGACATGCGTGGATGATACCCATATTTATATTGGCGATTATACGATGCTTGGTCCGAATGTGACAATCGCAACGGCAGGGCATCCGATTTTGCCAGGGCTTCGTGAAAAAGGACTTCAGTATAACATGCCGGTTCATATTGGCAGAAACTGCTGGCTTGGCGCAGGGGTTATCATCATGCCGGGGATTACCATTGGCGATAATACAGTTATTGGCGCGGGCAGCATTGTCACAAAAGACATTCCGTCAAATGTCGTCGCCGTCGGAAATCCCTGTCGGGTTATGCGTGAAGTGGGCGAGCATGACAGGAAGTATTATTTTAAGGACAGGGAAATCAACCATGAGGAATGGAAGGAGTTTTTATAGTGCCTGCGGATGAAAGAGCCGGAATAGAGTGACACATCCTGTCTGTTGCAATGGAAACTTTTATAAAATGGCATCATGCCGACACCGCTTTCCTGATGGAAAGTCATGAAAAAAATGGAAGGCAGCGTCTCGGAGGAGTCTTTTGCAAGCATTCTGTTTTTGGATGGAAAAGGCACCATTTCGGATGACAAGGAGCAGCTTGCTTTCCAAAAAGGCGACAGCTTTTTCTTAACCGCAGGAGGTCATTCGGGAAATTGAAAAAGCGGCATTGGAGCTTCTGAAAGAACAGGGAATCACGATAGACCAGTGTGTCGGCGTCGGCATCGGCGTGCCGGGAACCATTGACAGCAGGAAAGGAATATCAGGATGTAATCATGCTGACGCTCGGAACTGGTGTTGGATGTGGAGTTATCCTTGACGGAAACATTTTTACCGGAAAAGCAGTCGGCGGAAGTGAGCTGGGACATATTGTCATTGTGGAAGACGGTGAGCTGTGTACCTGCGGAAGAAAAGGCTGCTTAGAGGCGTACGCGTCAGCGACCGCACTTATCAGGGATGCAAAGCGTGCAACCGGAAAAGAATTGTCACCTCAGGAAATTTTTGCCGGCGCCGATTTATGAAATGATGAAAGAGGAGTGCTTTGGCAGTCAAAAAGGAGAACTGCCGGAAATTGAAATTGCAGTGCTTGGAAATAAGGCAGGCATGATTGGAGCGGCAAGCTTAATTTAGACCAATAATCCTGTTTTAGATTTTTCATAAGACGCTATATTTTGGGGGAACCGTTGTCTTTATTTCTTCCGATTTAAATAGAATATATATACAATAATGAATTAGTAAATTAACCCTCGGCTTAGATAATATCTCATATACAACGGTAATGTCTATTGCAACAAGCGATGCGTGGATATCAAACGCGATGCAGATGTTAATGCAGATGAGTACAGAACTTTACAATCATACAACCAATGTGGCGCTGATGACAGCCTGCATTGTCAGGGAGGACGACAAGCGCAGTTATGATCCGTATGAGGTTTTTTAGGCGCACTCTTACATGATATCGGCATCGTGGGAGTCCAGACCTGATATTTTTCCCATTGTATATCTTTTTAGATATTCGGAGGGCGTGATGCCCGTGCTCTTTAAAAAGACCTTTGTAAAATAACGGGAACTAAAATAGCCTACGTTTTCAGCAATTGCTTTAATGGTGGCATATTGACCGGTTTGCATTAATTCTATTGCCTTTTGAATCCGCACAGTGGTCAAATGGTCAATAAAGTTTTTCCCCGTTTTCATTTTATATATTTTGCTTAAATAGTTCGGAGAAATTCCGATTAAATCGGCTAAGGTGTTGATTCCGATTTGTTTCATATAATTTTTCTCGACATAAAGGTTAATGCAGTCGATAATATCCGTATCCTGATATTTGGAATCAATCTTTTTCAAATAGCAGATTAATTCTTCAAAAGAACGGACAGAAGCAGGCGTCCCGAATTCCATTGTCAGGATATGGCTCAAAGACGAATCGCACTGTTTTATCATCTGTTCTCCTGTGACAAATGCAGTAAGCGCCTCAAGATGTTTTTGGAAACCGGCAGCATCATTGATACGATGGGAAAAAATTAATTTTTCCAATAAATCCGCAAACGGGAGCAAATGCGAAAAGGAGAGGATATCCTTTTCGGAAAAAATATCCCCTAGCCGGCGGCAGAAGCGCAAACTCTGACTTTTCTGTGTATGTTCAAAGCCGCAAAACAAATCAGAAAGCGTCTGTGCCGAAAGACAAAATGCAGTTGCTTTACCGCTGCTCTTCTGATGAAAAAGAAACAGCGCTTTACTGAATGCAGATGCCGGTATGGAGGCACTTGCGATGAAGCAGAGTTCGCCGGATGCCAAAAAGCAGGACGCCCACAAAGCATGATATTTTTCAAACACATCGCTGAACAGAACAGACAGGCTGTCAATATCATTTTTACGGATTTCCTTTTGGGAATAATCAAAATAAATCAACAAGGCGGTGTAGGGTGCAACGACAACCTCCGGAACAGGAATAAATTGGATAGAGGTATATAAATCCAGTATTTTATTGCACTCAAGCTCATAATCCTTTTTGCGCATAAGAGCGTTCTCAGACTGCAGGGCAAGAACTTTCTCCATCACTGCTTTTACTTCGTCTAAACTTGCAGGTTTCACAAGATAGTCCAATGCACCAAGCTTGAGCGCTTCTTTTGCATAAGAAAATTCTGCATAGCCTGTCAGCATAACGACTGGGATTTCTGTTCCGGAAAATTGTGAATAAGCTTCCAGTCCTGTGAGTTTGGGCATATGAATATCAAGGAAAATTAAATCAGGAGTCTTCTGTGCCAGCAGCCGGAGGACTTCTTCGCCGTCACCGGCTTCCATAAACTGATGCATATCCGGATAGAGTTCTTCAATCATATTTTTTAATCCTAAGCGAGTAAGATGTTCATCGTCAGCCAAAAGTATGTTCATGTCATGTTCCTCCTAATGGAATTTGTATGGTGATGCAGGTAATTTCATCAACCAGTTCGATTTGAAACTGGCAATCGGGATGAAAAATGTGAAGGCGGTTTTCGACATTTTGTATCCCGACTTTTCCGTCTGCGTGTACTTCGTCCAACACAATAGGAATACCGTTGTTTTTTTCCTGTATGATTAGAAAATTGTCCTGAATATATGCGCTTATCCATATGGAAATGGGACGTCCGTCAGGATCCATTCCATGTTTTAGGGCATTTTCCACCAACGGCTGGACAAGAAGTCTAGGAATTTCAAGCGCTCCGGCGTCTTCTTTTATAATACAGGAAAATGTAATCCGGTCTTCGAAACGAATCTTCATCAAATTACAATATTGCGTACAGCAGTCGAGTTCCTCCTGTACAGTGGTAAGTTTTGCATTATTACAGGTATATCGAAAAAGACGTGTTAATTGGATAATGCCGTCCTCCAGCTCCTTTTTCATGCCCAAACGGTTCATGGAGATAAAGCAGTTCAGTGTATTGTACAAAAAATGCGGATTTATCTGACTTTGCAGGGCGCGGTATTCCGCTTCCTGACGGTTAATTTCGTACTTATATGCTTTGTCGATATATAGCTGTAATTTCCTGACCATATCATTCAGATTTTCTGCAATCAGGGAAAATTCTTCCGTATTAAAAGAATCGTTTTGTACAAGGATTTCCGAAGGAACATTGGCTTCAAGATTTCCATGTGCGACCTCTCTCATGGTGCATAAGATAGAGCTCAGCGCCATTGCGGTTTTCTTTGCGTTTGAGTGAAAAATTAACGATGCAATCAAAATAGAGCTGATACTGAGCAAAGCAGCAAGCCCCCATACAAGAGCAATATCTTTTAAGATATCCCTGCGTGATGCCGCAAAAATAAGCTGCCACGGCATTCCAGAAATATCGCTGCGGTATAAATCATAGGTGTCATGAGAAAGCCGAACGGCTTCTTCCGCAGTTGAAAGATACGGAATAAGCTCCTGTTCAAGCCTGCCAAACTGATAAACGGGTTGACCGTTATGGTCAACAATTACAAAACCAGAATTCTTACTTAAGGCAACGTTCCGAAAAATATCCTGAACGATTTTGTCAGATGCGTCAATACGAATAACACCCAGGGTGCGTTTGGTATAAACATTTTTGACTGGATGTACTGTGGAGATTACAGTCGTATTTGTTGATAAATAAGGCAGCGCATCGGACGTAATATAGTGGTATGGATTGGGAGAGGTCAGGCTGTCCAAATACCATGCCTGCGCAGCGTAGGGATAGTCCGTATTGTCAATAAAGTCTTTCTTTTTGGTGGTAGTAATCATAATTTGGTTATCGGGATTAACGGGGACAAAGGAAATGGCAAGAATGTCCTCTCTCGCAGTGATTAAAATGCGCTGGATGGAGGTTGTATAATTCTGCCGGTAGCGTTCAACCGTATAGTTTGCAGAGCCTTTGCCTGTGTAATTTCCCTTTTCTACGGCATTGTAAAAGGTGGAAATGTCATCATAAATGTAAGGTGTCATCGCAAGGTTTTGCAGCTCGGAAAAATAAGTGCTCAGATTCGTGGAAATGGAGTATAGGGAAGTAGAAAAATACCGTCTGTTTTCTGCAAGAATCTTATTTTGAAAATAATATGCCAAACAGGTTGACATTATTATAATGGGCAAAACAATGCTGATGAGAAAAAGAATTTGTAATTTGTTTTGAAAGGTTTGTCTTCTATGCATAGTTATTCTCCATCTGACCATAATCTTACTGCTCTTTATGGATTCATTTTATCGTGTGAGACAGGTTATTTCAATGTTTTTGCCGCAAAAGAGTAGAAATGAGCTTCATAGTGTAGATTTGTGTACCTTGTTAGAATAAGAAAAAACGTGCTAGACTGTAACTACAAAAAAGCCGGCGAAATGATAAAGTTTTACGAAACATAAAAGACAAGGAAAGGAAGGACTTACAATGATGAAAAAATTAGCAGCAATTGCGTTTGCAGGAGTGATGGCAGTTTCCATGATAGGCTGTTCACAAGCGCCTGCAGAGCCAAATACGGATAGTACGGAAAACGGTACAGACAGCTCAAGCGTGGCAGGCGGGGGTGAACAGAAGGAGGCAGCGTCATCAACAGGGGTGACACTGGAATTTTTATACAACCTTAACGGAGAAGCAGTAAGTGATGCGATTCAGGAGGTGTGCAGACAGTTTACGGAGGAAACCGGAATTGGAGTGGAGGCAGTAATGCCTGGAAGCAACTTTTCCGATATTATGAAGACACGTATGGCATCTAATCAGCTTCCCGATGTGTGGACTACCCACGGATGGGCAGTTGCGAGATATGCAGAGTATTTGGAGCCTTTGAATGATTTTAGCTTTGCATCTCATATTGCACCCAGTATAGAAGGCCAGATTACGGATGAAAACGGTGTCCTTTACACATTACCGATTGACATGGATTTAACAGGAATCATCTACAATGCAAATGTTTTGGAGGAGGCAGGTGTAAATGCCGATGACATTCAGACATGGACAGATTTTGAGGATGCGTGTGATAAGGTAAAGGCGATTGGAAAGACACCGATTCAAATGGGCGGAAAGGATAGCTACACATTGGGAAATATGATGGATTATGTAGCGCCTACGCTGATTACCAACGAGAATGAGGCGAATCAGAATGCCTTGCTTGACGGCAGCTTTGACTGGGATAACTGGAATATTGTGGTAGATAAAATCAATCAATGGAATCAGAACAATTATTTTAATGTCGATGCGGTTACGGCAGACTTTATGACGGGAATCAGTGCATTAGCATCGGAACAGGCAGCGTTTATGTTCACTTCTGCAAGCGGCATTACGGAAACTTATGTACAGAACCCGGATACGGAGATGGGATTTATACCGATGCCTGCAAGGGAAGACGGTCTGCAGCGTTCTTTGATGACCGGTGAACACTTTGCGGTAGGAATGTCGAATACGACAAAATATCCCGAGGAAGCAAAAATGTTTTTGGAGTTTTTGGCAAGAGAAGACATTTGTGCTTTTTTGGCAACGAAATGCGGCATGCCTTCCGGTTTGGATAATGTAACGAGTGATACGGGAAGACTGGCTCCTTTTTATGATAAATATGCAAATGATGCCGCAATTTTAAATATACCTTATTTTGACAGAAAGTATCTTCCGAGTGGTATGTGGAATGATTTGTGCATAACGGGAGGCACTATTTTGTCTGGTCAGGCAGATGCAAAAACAACGGTTGTCAATCAGATGAGAACCAGCTATGAGGAAAAGAAAGCGCAGGAATAATTATGAAAAAACAACACAGAGCAATGATTAACCTGTTCTATGTTCCTGCAATCATATTATTTGTAGTGTTTGTGGTGTATCCGTTCCTACAGGGTATTCGATTATCCTTCACAAACTGGAACGGATATTCACAGACGATGAAATATGTGGGACTAAAGAACTACATAAGACTGTTTCAGGATGCCAATGTAAAAACAGCGCTGATAAATACATTGATTTACGGCATCATGAGTACGGTCATTCAGAACATTTTGGGGCTTGCTTATGCTTTATTCTTAAATATAAATTTTAAGGGAAGAACAGTAGTTCGAACTATTATTTATATGCCGGTTATGATAGCACCGCTGATTATGGGGTATATTATGTACTTTTTCTTTCAGTATGACGGCGGAGCAATCAACGATATTCTTATTGCATTAGGAATGGAGCCTGCCGATTTGCTGGTAAATTCCGGTGCGGCAATCGCAATTATCGTAATTGTGAATTCCATACAGTTTGTAGGTGTGGCAATGGTCATCTATTTAGCGGGATTACAGAATATACCCGCGATGTATTATGAAGCAGCGATGCTGGACGGGGCAACTTTTTGGGACAGATTTAAACATGTTACGCTGCCGTTGCTGATGCCGGCAATATCGTCCTCGACCATTTTAAATCTGATAGGAGGATTAAAGCTGTTTGACCTTATTATGGCGCTCACCAGCGGAGGCCCGGGCTTTAGCACGCATTCATTGTCTACACTGGTTACCAATCAGTATTTTTCTGCGCAGTCTGCGGGCTATGCTTCTGCAATCGGTATTGTTTCATTTTTATTAATTATGGTAATCAGCAATGTTGTAACCGGATATTTTGACAAGAAGGAGGTGGATACGCAATGAAAAACAAAAAGGCCTTTGGCATATGGAAATATCTGCTGGCGCTGATTATCATCGTACTCCACTTTGTGCCGATTTATATGGTGATTGCCATAACGTTTAAATCACCGTATGACCATTCTTCACGTTGGATTTTTCCGGGATATGTGTATCTGAAAAATATACAAACTGCTTTGGAACGGGGCGGAATGCTAATGGCACTAAAAAATACGGTTATTATAAGTGCGGTTGCCATTCTCTTTATTGTGGTAATCGGAGCAATGGCGGCATATCCGCTAGCCAGAAATAAGAGCAGGATGAATCATTTGGTGAGAGGCTTTATTATGGGTGTAATGATGATACCGCCTTTGAGCATTCTCGTGCCGCTGTACTCCTTTATGGCAAAGATAGGAGGAATTAACTCTTATTGGGGAATTATTATCACGCTGGTAACATTTCAACTGCCAACAAGTATTTTCCTGTTTTCCAGTTTTATCAGCAGCATTCCGGTTGCACTGGAGGAGGCGGCAGCCATCGATGGATGCGGACCGTTTCAGACATTTTTCCGTATTATTATGCCCCAGCTAAAACCGGTAACGGCATCTGTAATTATTATTACAGGTGTAAACTGCTGGAATAACTATCAGTTTGCGTTATATTTACTGCAATCTCCTAAGATTAAAACAGTTACCTTAGCCATTGCAAGCTTTTTCTCGGCAGACGCGTCCAATGTAAACGGAGCTGCTGCGGCAGCATTTTTGGGAATTTTACCGTTAATTTTAGTGTTCCTGTTCCTTCAGAAATATTTTATTCAAGGAATGGTGGACAGCGCAATTAAATAAAGTGTTTGTTTGGACAGACAAAGAGAGGTTTAGGATAGTCTATGAGTATTCAATACATATCAGATAAGAAGTTATTTTTGCTAAACACAAAGAATACAAGCTACCAGTTCAGGGTTGCGGAATTTGGCTTTTTAGAACATCTTTATTATGGCAGAAAAATACCGGACAGTGCAGATTATCTGCCTGTCCGCCTGCGCCACGGTTTTGAGGCAAATCCTTATGAGGCAGAAAAAGACAGAACAATTTCTTTAGATGTGCTGGAGCAGGAATACCCGGGATTTGGCGTTTCGGATTTTAAGACGGCAGCCGTTCGTGTGCAAAACGGTGATGGCTCTGACTGTATTGACCTGCGCTATGTGTCCCACAAAATTTATGAAGGGAAATATGCCATAGAGGGTATGCCGTCACTGCGCGAAAATAATGGGGACTGGACAACGCTTGAGGTGCTGATGAGAGACAGCAGTTCCCAAATCGAGGTTACGCTGGTCTATGGCGTTTTGGGAAAGTATGACGTGATTACACGCTGTGCAAGGATTTACAATGTGGGAAACAAAAACGTTTTTGTTCAAAGAGCACATTCTGTATGTGTAGCGTTTCCCACCGATAAGCTGGATGCGATAAGCTTTTACGGGAGCTGGGGACATGAGCGGAATATGGAACGAATGCCGGTAAGACATGGAAAGTACACGATTGACAGTACGAGAGGAATTTCGAGCCATTATTATAATCCGTCTATGATTCTTTGCAGTCAGGATGCAACGGAAGAGCAGGGGGATTGCTATGGAATAGCGCTTGTTTACAGTGGAAATTTTGCAATGACTGTAGAAGTCAATGATTTTAAGCAGACAAGGATTGTGGCGGGAGTCAATCCGGACACGTTTTGTTGGCGATTGGCGCCAAAAGAGCATTTTTGTACGCCTGAGGCTGTGATGACTTACAGTTATGAGGGATTTACCGCAATGAGCCACAACTTTCACCGCACGATAAAGTATCACTTGATACCGAAACAGTTTATTGGCAAGCGCTGCCCTGTTCTTATTAATAACTGGGAAGCGACAATGATTGATTTTGACGAAGAACAACTTATGGCGATTGCAGAAAAGGCAAAGACACTTGGCGTAGAAATGTTTGTCATGGATGACGGCTGGTTTGGACGGCGGACGGACGAGTACAGGGGACTTGGCGACTGGCAGTGTAATTGGCAGAAAATTCCGAGCGGAATTGCGGGTTTATCAAAACGGATTCATAGTCTTGGCATGAAATTCGGAATATGGATTGAGCCGGAAATGGTAAATGAGGATTCTGAGCTTTATGAGGAACACCCGGACTGGTGTATCCGTATTCCGGGAAGAAATCCGACAAGGCAGCGCTACCAGCTTGTTTTGGATTTTACAAGGGATGAAGTCATTGACAATATTTATAATCAGCTTTATGAGGAATTTAAGGATGCGGAGATTGATTATATAAAATGGGACATGAACCGGAGCATGACGGAGCGGTTCTCGACTGCGCTGCCTGCCGAACGTCAGGGAGAAGTATGCCATCGGTATGTGCTGGGATTTTATAAGCTGATGCAGAGACTGACAGATGCTTTTCCAAGGGTACGGCTGGAGGGGTGCTGTGGCGGCGGCGGAAGATTTGACATGGGGGTTTTGTATTATGCCCCACAAATATGGTGTTCTGACGACACAGATGCTATAGAGCGCATTCCTATTCAATATGGGACTTCATTCATTTATCCTCCTTTTACAATGGGCAGTCATGTATCGGAATGCCCGAATCAGCAGACAGGAAGAGTTGTCTCCATTGATACGCGGGCAGCTTTGGCATATTTTGGTACCTTTGGGTATGAATTGGACCCCAACAGGCTTACGGATGAAGAGCAGGAGGCTGTTTGCAGGCAGATTGATTATTATTGCAGGTATGGGGAAGTATCGGCGCAAGGCTGCTATTACCGGCTGACCAATCCGCAAACGGAAAAGGAATATGCGGCTTTTCTGTCCGTGGCAGAGGATCAAACGAAAGCGGTGCTTTGTTTTATTCAACAGGTTTCCGGAGCAAATAAGGGGATTATTTACCTTAAGCTGCGGGGACTGTTGGAAAACGAAAATTACGAAATCCTTGAGTTGGGAATGACGTGCTCTGGTGCGGCACTCATGTATGCCGGTCTGCCGATGCCGCAAATAAAAGCGGATAATGAGGCAAGGGTATATACATTGTGTGTGATGCAGGAATAGAAGCGATTTGAATTGTTAATGGTATCTTGGACAGCCTGCCTAACTCCTACAGCGTGCTGATTGATGAGAAACAGGGGACCGCAGACTGCGTAGTGCTTTTGGCAGGTGCTGGGCATCGTCGGCTGGCATATATTATGGATGTGGCCACGCCTTCCAATTTGAACAAGCGTAAAGGATTCAGTGCCGCGATGCTCCGCATAATCATGAGTTAATGTTGACAATGAATGCAGAATGTGGTTAAATACTGATATCATAACAAAGGCGTTAGGATATTTCTAACGCCTTTGTTTATTGACAGGTAAATGTTTGAACAGTGTGTTTTAGTCTGAAAAGTTTTGTATAGGATAGAAGCGGCAGACTTTAAGAAAGAAAACATTTATTTGAAAAATATATAAATTGGAAAGTAAGAGTAACAGTTCAGCCTAGAACTTTGCACTTGCTGCAAAGTTCTAGGCTGAACTG
>DKYC01000076.1:685-851 GCA_002492295.1 Lachnospiraceae bacterium UBA7110 | reverse complement strand
AGTAAGATAATGTTATAACAGCCGCATCCTGACAGATACCATGATAAAATATGCATATAAGTCTGCCGCAGGAGTTGTTTATAAAATATGACCGGCAGGATAGGCTTGTATATAGATATTATAAGAAATAGGGGGTTACAATTATGTGGGCATATGAAAGTGTTTT
>DKYC01000076.1:0-442 GCA_002492295.1 Lachnospiraceae bacterium UBA7110 | reverse complement strand
TATGTGGGCATATGAAAGTGTTTTCTATCAAATTTATCCATTGGGATTTTGCGGGGCGCCTTTTGAGAATGATGGGGAGGTTAATTCACGAATCCTCAAAGTAATTGACTGGATTCCGCATATTAAGAAGCTGGGGGCGAATGCTGTCTACTTTTGTCCTGTTTTTGAATCAGATACGCACGGGTATAATACCCGGGATTACCGGAAGATCGACTGCAGGCTTGGAACCAATGAGGATTTTGCAAAGGTATGTGAGGCTCTGCATGATGCAGGCATCCGGGTGGTTCTGGATGGTGTGTTCAATCATGCAGGCAGGGGATTTTGGGCGTTTCAGGATGTCCTGCAAAACAGGGAGAATTCCAGATATCGTGACTGGTTTCACATTGATTTTAGCGGCAATTCAGGCTATAATGACGGTCTGTGGTATGAGGGCTGGGAAGGC
>DKYC01000080.1:976-3282 GCA_002492295.1 Lachnospiraceae bacterium UBA7110 | reverse complement strand
CTTGGTGGCCTTCTGGCCGCCAAGGCGC
Source organism: Lachnospiraceae bacterium UBA7110 (assembly GCA_002492295.1). Taxonomy (GTDB): domain Bacteria; phylum Bacillota; class Clostridia; order Lachnospirales; family Lachnospiraceae; genus COE1. Next base: position 3,254 of record DKYC01000080.1, on the reverse strand, counting down.
CGGGCCAGGTCTTCTTATGCACATGCGGAAGCGGTCGAGCTGTTTTTCCTCAAGGTATTGTGCGGGAATCATGGCTATTCAGGCAAAGTTGCGACAGAATTGAGGAAAATCAGGTAAAGCGGCGCACATGTAATGAAAACGTGAAATATTGTGTGTTTTCAAACGATATGGAGCAGTTAGAAAGGGTAGCGTATCTGTCTGACACCTGCCTGTGGGGACTGTTAGAAAATCAGGAATTACGGGTATTTCATTATCAGAATGGATTAATACCGGTCAACGTCACAACCGTTGTAGACCATACGCTCCATTATACATTTGGAACATCGGATTCATTGCATGAAAAAGGGCAACTGCATGAGCGAACGATTCAAGCATTCGGCAAAGGGACAACCGAGTACTTAGCTAATCTTACAGTAGGCATTGCAGGGGCATCAGGAACAGGGAGTATTGTGGCGGAGCAACTTTATAGGTTAGGTGTAAAACGCTTGGTGTTGGTAGATGATGATTACGTTGAAGAGCGTAATTTGGGGCGAATCCTGAATTCAACAACAACGGACGCAAAGAACCAGACCAATAAAGCGGTGATGCTTAAGCGTGCATACGATCAGATAGGCATGGACACGGAAGTAATTGCGGTTCCAACAGTAATTGGACGGCCAGACACAGTGCGGCTGTTGTCTCAGTGTGATTTGATCTTCGGCTGTCTGGATTCTGCTGACGGAAGAATGCATTTAAACAGACTGACCACATTTTATACGCTGCCGTATATTGACGTAGGAGTGAGGCTCAGGTCCGAAAAGGGACTGATTAGTGGAGCAATTCGTTATATCGTCCCTGGCGAGGCGTCTATGCTCAGCATTGGCGCCTATACGATTGAGCAAGTGGAAAGTGAAGCGCTTAGAAGGGAAGATCCTGACGCGTATCGTGCACGTCTTGCGGAGAAATATATCCAAGGCGCGCAGGAAGGCAGCCCTGCGGTCATCAGTGTAAACATGTGTATAGGAAGCCTGGCGGTATTGGAACTTTTGAATCGCATTCATGAATACAGGGATATAGAAAACAGCAAGGTTGAGGTGCTGAATGAATTTGAATAAGAAGTGATGCGCTAAAAGAAGCAGGAATAAATGGCATCGAGAATATCGTTTAAATGTTGTATAGAAACTAAAAGGAAGGACCTCTGGAAGTAGTTGATTTCAGAGGCTCTTCCTTATTGTGCTGTTTTAGCATATTATCATGGGAGGAAAAAGACGATGCCTATTCAATATTCAAAAGATTTTAGAATAAATACCATTTTTCGCTACGAAAAAGGTTAGTCAATCAAAAGATGTGAGCCAGAAATAACATATTTCCCAAAGTACAATCCATCGTTGGCAAAAAGAGTACTGCACTATACAGGCACCTAGTCATTCATATACGCCAGTGGAGTTCGATACACTTTCCAATCGTCTACAAAAAGCAGAACATCAATCCGTTTCTGGAAATGCTTTTTTCGTATTTGTGAGCAGTATCCAGTGAATCCTCCATGATTTACGGCCAACACTTTCATCTTTGCCATTATATCACATCAAAGGTTCTACGTCTATTCAAACAATTCATTAAGAGTAAATGCGGTTCTATGCTACTATCTCAGCTGCTCTCGATTTAATGATAGCTTTAACAACTGCATTTTAAACTCCGGCACAAACCATGAGGCAAACTCGCAGGCAATCATCGGATGAGCAAAAGTCCCACCGGATTTTCCTTGTTTGGATACGATACCAACCGCATTTGTCTGGCTAATCCACAGCTTTGGGGTCAAGGTAAAAGATGCAGCCTTTTTACACCGCCCCATGAAAAGTGGACAATGGACAGTAAAGAGGAGAAGAGATACAATAGAGAAAGAGAGGAGAGATCCATATGTCAAAACATTCTGGGTACCACATCACACCACGGCCAGTCGTGGAAGAGATCCTGCGGCTGCATATTGAAGAGGGATATACCTACCGGCAGCTGGCAGATAAATTCCATAAGCCTTTTAAAACGATCCAGAACACCATTTACAATGAATACAAAAAGCAGAGGCTGCTCCTTGAACATGGCAAGGTTCCAAAACGTCCCAGCAGCTTCCTCGCTCCAACTGCGGACCAATATCTTGCTCTGCAAAAAGAGAATCGCCAACTGCGAATGGAAAATGAGTTGCTGCGAAATTTTCATCAAAAGCTTGGAAAGAAGTGAGGCCATGCGTGAAGTTTGCTGTTATCCATCAATACCGGAAACAATATTCCATTCAAATTATGTG
>DKYC01000080.1:0-582 GCA_002492295.1 Lachnospiraceae bacterium UBA7110 | reverse complement strand
GCGGATATGATCCGCCAGTGCCATCAAGCCTGCCGCAGAACTTACGGATACCGGAGAGTCCAGATTTGGCTGGAACAGGAGAGGGGAATCCGCCTGAATGAAAAGACGGTTCTGCGTATTATGCGGGATTATGACCTGCTCTCGCAGATTCGCCGCAGACGGCCTTACAACAAGGCTGTGGAGTGCTTGCGCCGTTATCCCAATCTCTTAAACCGGGAGTTCCGGGCAGAACGTCCCAATCAGAAATGGGTAACAGATATCTCTTACATCCAGACCGGCGAAGGAGTCCTTTATCTGTCCATGATCAGGGATCTCTACGACAACAGCATTGTCGCGCACAAGACGTCTGTCCGGCAGACTGCAAAGCTCGTTACGGACACGCTTCGCCTGGCTAAGAGAAAAGAGAAGGTCACTGCAGAGTTACAGCTCCACAGTGACCAGGGATTCCAGTACGCCTCCGCAGCATACTTTGGAATGACTCAAGCATATGGCATAACTCCGTCTATGTCAAGACGCGGGAATCCATATGACAATGCCATGGCTGAGAATTTCTTTTCCATCCTGAAATGCGAGTGTATTTAC
>DKYC01000110.1:8452-8690 GCA_002492295.1 Lachnospiraceae bacterium UBA7110 | reverse complement strand
GAATATTCCCATATTAAATATACTCTTCTACATTGGCGGCGGATTTATGCTGAAAAAACAGATGGTTACACTGGCACGGATTCTCTATCAGATAAATGGGCACAAAGCAAACGATATGGCTGCCGACCTGCTCTCCTGTGGCTTACTGATAAAAAAACAGGCTACGGACACAAAAACCTGCATTTATGTTATGACCAAGTTTCCCCTTGCCGTCTACCATGAATGCAGCACAAGGGAT
>DKYC01000110.1:8014-8136 GCA_002492295.1 Lachnospiraceae bacterium UBA7110 | reverse complement strand
ATGCAGCACAAGGGATTCCTGCTCCGTCAAGCTGAACAACAGGAAAATATGGAACAACATTTACAGAACTGAGTTCATTATCAGGCAGGCTGTCCTTCTTATGGAACAGCTTGGCATGGAAC
>DKYC01000110.1:3515-7824 GCA_002492295.1 Lachnospiraceae bacterium UBA7110 | reverse complement strand
TGAATGCAGCACAAGGGATTCCTGTTCCGTCAAACTGAATAACAGGAAGATCTGGAACAATATCTATCGGACGGAATTCCTTATCCGTCAGGCAGTCCCTTTTATGGAACAGCTTGGCATGGAACTGACCTTGGAAAACCTGTTAAACTTTTTAACGGACTGCTGTATCTCTGTTTTCACAACAGAAAATCAGATGTCAGTTTATCAGCTATACCAGAACCTGTCAAAGAACTTTCCCATCAGGGATAAGGACCTTATCGCCTCTGGGAACCCACGGGCATCCGAATTTATGAATGATTATTACAAAATCACAGCGGATTTATACAGCCACCAGCGTAATTTCCTCGGCTACAGGATTGAGGATGACTTTTCCGACTGCCTTGCGGTAAAAAATATGCTGGACAGGGAGAAAGACCTTATAAAATCACCCAAAGAGCTGAAACGGAACTATTATTCCCTGTTCAACATGACCTCAGCAGGTTTTTTCTTTATCGGAAAGCCCGCTGGTAAAAACATTACCATCGGCATATTCGATAAATGCAACAATATGTAGCTGAAAAAAATCTATGAAAATATCATCTGCATTTATCTCATGCTGGAAAGGTATCTCGGTTTTGGCCCCATGATTACCCTGCAGGTATATATGTCCGATGCAGACAGGATCATATCATTGAGAACCAAAGAAATGGAGCAGGGATATGACTATGAAAAACAGGAAAAATCAGGTCTTACAAAGAGGGACAGTTTTTTCCAGAATATGAAAATCCCAAGACAGAACTGGGACGATATCCATGTAGATTACATCCACTACCCGTTAAGGGAAAAATATAACTTATAAATGTGTTTACCTATCTATGACCTTTTAAAATAGATATAATGATCAGACTGTCTGTACAACACAGGCAGTCTTTTCATCTGGAAATTAAATGCCGCTCTGCTTTTTCAAGCAAAAACAGCCCCGCAATGGGACTGTCTTTTAACAAACATAGTTTTCCAAAAAAGGAGAAGGTGCCTGTTCCATATCCTGTCTGTGAGTAATATCTGTAGGATTTGGATAATGAATTAGCTGATATGTATATACCAGTACCGTCAATTGCTGCCTTAGGGTAAATCCGTTTATTACATAAGAGAACGTATTTCATCCTACAGTGCAGGATATTTAACACACCTTAATATAATCTATGTACCATAAAAAAATATATTTCTTTTTTATGCACAATACCCGTCAGAATTTATCCCTGTTTCTGCTTCATTTCCCAGTACGCCATTCCCTCAAAAAGTACGCCATTTAGTACGCCATGTACACCATTGAAAGGGCAAAAAGTACACCATTTGTACACCATTTTACCCCAAAAATATGAGAATTTATGAGAAACTGCATGACTTTTTTCATTTTCCTTGGAACCCTGAACCCCTTGATTTTCCTAGGTTTTCGGGGATATTCCACAGGTTTTGCTTACAGGTCATACGGCGTTACCTGATATACGTAATAATTCAACCAATTCGTATAAAGGTTATTACTATGCGACCGCCACTGCAGCCTGGGTCTGTTTTCAGGATTATCATCCGGATAATAATTTCTCGGAATATGTATCGGCAGTCCCTTCCCTAAATCCCGCTTATACTCCGCATCCAACGTAAACCTGTCATACTCCGGATGACCGTTCACAAAAATCTTTTTACCATATTCCGCATACGCCAAAAACACCCCCGCCTCGTCCGACTCTGCGAGCACTGTAATTTTATCGCACTTATGAATTTCATCCGCGGGAGTTTCCGTATGGCGGCTGTGCGGTGCCAGGAAAAAATCATCAAACCCCCGGACCAGCGGTACCTTCCGGTTCTGAACCTTATGGGAATAAATACCAAACAGCTTCTCTGAAAGCTTGCGCTTCTGAATCCCATAATAATGGTAAAACCCTGCCTGGGCCGCCCAGCAGATATGAAGCGTCGACGTCACATGAAACTCCGCCCAGTCCATAATCGTACAAATCTCATTCCAATAGTCGACTTCCTCAAAGCGGATGTCCTCCACGGGTGCACCCGTAATAATCATTCCGTCAAACCGCTTCGATCTGATATCCTCAAATGTTGTATAAAAACGGTTCAAATGATTTGCGGACGTATTCAGCGACACATGGCTTTTCACCATCAGAAAAGTCACATCCACCTGCAGCGGCGTATTGGAAAGCGCCCGCAAAAGCTGCAGTTCCGTATCCTGTTTAACCGGCATCAGATTCAACACACACACCTGCAGCGGCCTGATATCCTGATGCATTGCACGGTTTTCATCCATGACAAATATATTTTCATTTTCCAAAATTTCCTTTGCAGGTAACGCACTTTGCACTTTAATCGGCATTTTTCTTTTCTCCCGTATCTTTTTTATTTTTGAATATATCAGGGCTGCATTTTAAGATAATCAGCCATAAACTGCTCCTCCGTGACGATTGGCACATTCAGTTCTTTCGCCTTTTTATTTTTTGATGAAGAAGATGTAATATCATTATTAATCAGACACACCGTCTTTGTGGAAACGCTGCCTGCCACCTTGCCGCCGCGGCTCTCAATCAAATCCTTGAGTTCATTTCTGCTGTCGAAATGTGCAAGGCTGCCCGTAATCACAAACGTGTTCCCCACAAGCGTCTGCCCTTGGGCGTCCGTTTCCTCTTTCTTTATTGTAAGTTCCTTTAAGAGATTGTCAAACCGTTCACAATTTTGGGCAACGGCAAAATAATCCTCAAACGACCTGCCAATCACCTCCCCAATGCCGTCAATCGCGCTTAATTCCTCTGCACCTGCCTGTCGCATGGCAGATAAATCGTAATCATAAAATCTACAGATTACTTTTGCATTTGCAAGACCGATATTGGGAATCCCCAAACTGTATATCAATTTCGGAAGCTCCACTTCCCTTGCTGCATCAACACTCTCTATCAGTCTGTTATAAGACTTTTCACCAAATCCCTCCATTGCAACAATCTCATCGCAATGCTCCTCTAGATGAAAGATATCGCGGTACTGGTGGATAAACCCCTTCGCAATGAATTTCTCAAGCGTTGCTTCCGAAAGCCCATCGATATTCATGGCATCACGTCCTACAAAATGCGTAAACGATTTGATTTTTTTTGCATCGCAGTCAGGATTGGTACAATAAAGCGACTGCACCTCGCCCACCGCACGCAGCTGCGTATCTCCCCCGCACACCGGACAATGCTGCGGTATCTCAATATTATCACTGTTTGTTAAATTTTCAGCAATCTGCGGAATAATCATATTTGCCTTATATACGGTTATCCTGTCGCCAATCCCCAGCCTAAGCCCTTTCATAATACTGATATTATGCACGGAAGCACGGCTTACCGTCGTTCCCTCCAGCTCCACAGGCTCAAAAACCGCAATCGGATTAATCAGTCCCGTACGGCTTGGGCTCCACTCAATCCCTTTTAAAACAGTCTCCCTAAGCTCGTCCGCCCATTTAAATGCGATTGCATCCCTCGGGAACTTCGCAGTGCGCCCCAAAGAACGCCCGTATTCAATATCATCATAAATAAGCACTAAACCGTCGGAAGGGACTTCATATGTCTCAATGCGTTTCTCATAATCCGCCACGGCTTCTATCACTGTATCCTTATTTACCCGGGTATACTGTACTACGTCAAAGCCCTGCCGTGCCAAAAATTCAAACTGCTTTTCACGGGAATTTCCAAAATCAACATCCTCCCCGTTTTCCTGTGCCTGCACAAGGGAAAACGCGTAAAATCTCACATTTCTCTCGGCTGTTATCTGACTGTTAAGCTGTCTGACGGAACCCGAACATAAATTTCTCGGATTTTTATACCTCGCATCAATGTCCTCAATCCGGTTGTTAATCTTTTCAAAATCCTGATAAGTGATGACGGCTTCCCCCCGAAGAATCAGACTGCCCCGGTAATTTATTTTCAACGGAATATTCCGAAACACTTTCGCATTGTTTGTAATGACTTCCCCAACCTCGCCGTTTCCGCGCGTGACAGCCTTTGCAAGCATACCGCCCTGATAAGTCAGGACAATCGTCAAGCCGTCAAGCTTCCAGCTCAGTAATCCTTCCCTGTCACCAAGCCATTCCGGCAGCTCCTCCCTCTCCTTTGTTTTTCCAAGGGAAAGCATCGGACTCTCATGCGCCTCCTTTGGCAGTTCCTCCACTGCCTCATATCCCACGCGCACAGTAGGGCTTCCGGCAAGCACCATTCCGGTTTTCTTTTCAAGCTCCTCAAGTTCATCATAAAGGGCATCATACTCATGATTGCTCATAATCTCCCTGTCCTGC
>DKYC01000110.1:2404-3244 GCA_002492295.1 Lachnospiraceae bacterium UBA7110 | reverse complement strand
TTGCTCATAATCTCCCTGTCCTGCGCATAATATGCCTTCGATGCCTCATTCAGCCGCTCCGCAAGCTCCTTCATTCTATGTACCGTATCATTCTCCACTGCCATCTTAAAACATGCTCCTTTCGTTGCCCTCACAGCTTATTTCATTCCGCAAAGCCTGTACAGGCTAAAAAGTTCCTCGCCCCGAAGCTCCCTGTATTTCCCTGTTTTCAACGCTCCCAGCTCAATATTCATAATCCGGATGCGCACAAGACGTTTCACCCCATAGCCAAAATGCGCACACATCCTCCTAATCTGTCTGTTCAGCCCCTGTGTAAGTACGATTTTAAAAGTATATTTCCCGATTTTCTCCAAGCGGCATGGTCTTGTCATTTCATCCAGTTCTTTCAAATACACTCCGTTTGCCATTCCCTCAAGAAAGCCATCCGTAATCTCCCGGTCAACCTTTACGGCATATTCCTTTTCATGGCGGTTTTCCCCCTTCATCATTCTCTGAATGAGCTCCCCGTCATTTGTCATAATCATAAGTCCCTCCGACTCCCTGTCAAGACGTCCGGCATAAGTCAGCCGCACCGGATAATCCACAGCCTCCACAATCGTCTTTTCGGCGTGCCTGTCCCTTTCGGTGCAGGTCACACCCACCGGCTTATTGTACGCTAATACTACCTTTCCGGACACAGGCTTTACGGATTTTTTGTCTACCTCCACAAAATCCGTATCCGACACCTGCATTCCGCTTATGGCAGTCTTTCCGTTCACATATACTCTGCCGCCTTCTATCAGCTCATCCGCCTTTCTGCGGGAGCAGATGCCGCACTCCGCAATATACTTATTCAGTCTC
>DKYC01000110.1:0-2124 GCA_002492295.1 Lachnospiraceae bacterium UBA7110 | reverse complement strand
ATATACTTATTCAGTCTCATCCTAAGCATTCCTTTTACAAAAATTTTTTCAGCCGCGCTATCGTCTTTTCCTCAAACGTCATAAATTCTTTTGCAATCTCCATTGACATATTACAGTAATTTTGGTGATGATTAATTGATTTCCACATCCCGGTCAAACCACGGCTGCTGTTTTGAATCATCAGTTCCGCAAGTTTTCCGGTACTGCAGTCCGCAATCGTACTCATATGGATGCCTCCTGTAAGAAGCATATCCGCCGCCGCACTTGGATGATAACTGTCCGCCTGCTCATTGTTCAGCATGTCGGTTGCCTTATTCTGTATCACGGAATACATAAGCTTATCCTTTGCAAGTTCTCGCGAAAATTCCCTGCTGTGCGTTTTCTCTGACACAACGCCAATTGCCTTGATTGCCATATCCGCATTCTTCTGCACTGCCTTTAATATTTCCCTGTCATCACTGTTCATAAATACCTCCCTTTCCACATGCCCTATTATTTCCATTTTTTGAAAGGGATATACAAAGCCCATGCAGCCATTCCGACCGCATGGGTTTTCATTAACAAAGCACTACTCAAAAAATTCTGCCTTTACATAGCCTGTTATACCATTATATTTAATTCTGTACCATTCCCCCAAATCCTGCAAAAGCTCATAGGAGGTATCCGCCTGCGCTACGCCAAGTTTTTCCGAATCCTGGCTTGCCGCGCTTCTGACATTGACATTCGTCTTCGCCTTCACGGAACCGATTACCTCGCCTGCCTCCTCCGAAGAAATCACTTCAAGATAATCACTCTTTATGTATGCCTCACTGCCTTCGTAGATTACCTTACTCCAGCCGTTAATACGCTCCTCAATCCGCGTAAGCTCCGTTCCCGGCGACACCTTTCCGATACGGTCCGCCTCTTCACTGTCCGACTTGCGGACATTGACCGTATCAGTCGCCCGTACAAGCTGGTTAACCGCCTGATTCTGCGGCTGTTCTACAGGCTCTGATTGCTGTGGCTGCGTCACTTCTTCCTCGCTGCCCTCATTCCCATCGGCAGCCGTCTCCTCATTTTGTCCCTCAAGCTGTGCAAGCGCTTCCCCCACTGATGTCGTAACCTTACCCGGCAGCTCATCCATAAAGGTGCTGAGTTCCTCATCCGATGCAACCGCAGCATTATAATCCACATCAATCCTGTTATACAGATCCACCACATCATCCTGGTTGGTTACAAGCTTAAAAGCCGCATCCACATTACTTTCCATGTCTCCGTCTATTTTCAGGCTTCCGTCCTCTGAGGTATAAACATAAAACGCGTTCAGTCCCGGTGCCATCGTATCAATATCCTTAATCTTTACATCATAGGATACATACACAAAATAGGAATTTTCCTCAAGTCCCGGTTTTGTATAACACGTAACATTTGTATATTCCTCAATATACTCGCTTCGTTTTTCATATGTAATCAGCGACGTATCGTCATTATAATCCCTCAATGCAACAATCGTGTCCATATCGCCGTCAGCCAGCGCATGGAAAAATCTGGTCATAAGCGCATTGACGTCTTCGTATGCGTTCTCCTGCAACGGTTCATCCGTATACTGCACCGCCTCTGAGTCTTTATCAAGATTCGCCACACTGTCCGCGTCCTCCGAGCCGGTCGAACCGATAATTGATATAATAAAAGCAATCACGATTGCACATGCCGCCACAGGAAGCAGAACCTTTAGTGCACTGATTGCAATTGTTTTTACCTGCTCCGATGATACGGAGGTAATTTCTATCCCTTTTAAAATTGTCCCTATCGTTTCCGGTTTCCGTTCCGCCTTTTTGGGCGGCTCCTTTTTCAAAGTTTCCTTCCCGGGTATGGCGTTCTGCGTTACGGCGGCAGCCGGTTTCCCTTCCCTGTCTGCTGTATCTATGTCCTTTTCCACTGTCTTCTCATCTGTTTTATCTTCATCTATTTTATCTTCAACAGCTTCCGCAGCTTTTATTTCTGCGTCATTCTGCTTCTTTATCTCATTTATATTGGCGTTCTGCTGGATTTTATTCTTTTTAGGCTTTTTTTTCTTTGTCATATGTCCTCCTTTTCATAATTCTTTGTCCGCATCCGAACATTTACACATACAAATGCACCCGG
>DKYC01000032.1:13061-13253 GCA_002492295.1 Lachnospiraceae bacterium UBA7110 | reverse complement strand
GAACTCTTAATAATTTACAATTTATGCTTGCAAAGTCCGGATTATTTTGGCATATTTAATTACATGTAAAAATTTATTTACAGTTCCAATTTATTATTTTATAGAAAGAAGTGGCGCACAATGAACGATAAACTGACTAAAAAAGATATTCAGAAAATGGAAGAGGAAATCGAGCACAGAAAGCTTGTCATC
>DKYC01000032.1:0-12865 GCA_002492295.1 Lachnospiraceae bacterium UBA7110 | reverse complement strand
CAGACGGGAAGTGTCCCGCAGGAGTCAGGGTTCTGGATGGGAGCTTACGGAACTGGAATAGAGGTAAGAAAATGTATGATCAATTGACAAAGAGTGACATCCGGAAGATGGAGGAGGAGATCGAGCACAGAAAGCTTGTCATCCGGAAAGAGGCGATTGAGGCGGTAAAGGAGGCAAGGGCGCAGGGCGACTTGAGCGAAAACTTTGAATACTATGCTGCCAAAAAATATAAAAACCAGAACGAAAGCCGTATCCGGTACTTGGAGCGTATGATAAAGACGGCGCAGATTATCGAGGATGAGGCGGCGGAGGACGAAATAGGCTTGAACAAGACGGTGGTGGTGGAGTTTGTCGAGGACGGCGCGACGGAAACGTACCGCCTTGTCACGACCGTACGCAACAATCCGTTAAAGGGGCTTGTCAGTATTGAGTCGCCTGTCGGAAAGGCGCTTGCGGGGCATAAATGCGGCGATACTGTGCATGTTCAGGTGAATGCGGAATTTGGGTATGACGTGGTGGTGAAATCGGTGGAGAATACACCTGATGACGATTCGATTGAACTGCGGAAATTTTAATACCTGATAACCGAACGAAATCTAAAAAAACAATGAAATAACATGATTGTTGTTGACATTAAAAATTTATAAGGACAAAATATTAGACAGTAATCTTTTTCCAACAGACCGTCGGATACGGTAGTAAGGCATTAATTGATTGGAAGAGCAAAAAAATTTGGAAAGGGGAATTTTTATGTCAATGCTAAAAGTATTAGGCGCGCAGATTAAGGAATTTAAAAAAGATTCCTTTCTCACGCCCGTTTTCATGATTTTGGAAGTAATCATGGAAATGATTATCCCGCTGTTGATGGCGTCCATTATTGACGACGGCGTTAACGCGGAAAATATGGAACATATCTATAAGGTAGGCTTTTGTATGCTGATTGCCGCCCTGATTGGGTTATGGGCGGGTATCATGGGCGCAAAATATGGCGCGCGGGCATCGACGGGTTTTGCAAGGAATTTAAGGCAGGCAATGTTTGAGAATATTCAGAACTATTCATTTTCCAACATTGACAAATATTCCACGTCGAGTCTGATTACGAGGCTGACGACGGATGTTACGAATATGCAGAATTCTTATCAGATGATTTTGCGTATGGCAATGCGCGCGCCTGCGTCGATGATTATTGCGATGATTATGGCGTTTGCAATCAATGCAAGGCTTGCGTCCGTTTATCTGATTGCAGTAGTCTTTCTGACCTGCTGCCTTGGTATTATCATACCAAGAGCTACCAGGCATTTCCGCCAGGTGTTTGAAAAATATGACGAACTCAATGCAAGCGTTCAGGAGAACGTTTCGGCGATACGCGTGGTGAAGGCGTACGTGCGCGAAGACTATGAAACGGAAAAATTCTCGAAGGCAAACGCAAACATCTACAATATGTTCTTACGTGCCGAAAAGCTGGTTGTTTTGAACATGCCGATTATGCAGGCGACAGTTTACACCTGTATTCTTGTCATATCATGGCTTGGCGCAAAGACGATTATGGCAGGCGGGCTGACGACGGGTGAAATGATGAGCCTTTTGGCATACTGCATGAACATTCTGATGAGCCTGATGATGGTGTCGATGATTTTCGTTATGCTGACAATGAGCTATGCGAGTGCAAAGCGTATTGCAGAGGTGCTCACGGAACAGTCCGATTTGGAGAATCCTGAAAATCCTGTAAGCGAGGTAAAGGACGGCAGTATTCGTTTCGAGAATGTCAGCTTTGCATACCATAAAGAGGGCAAACCTGTGCTGAAAAACATCAATCTTGACATCAGGGCAGGAGAAACCATCGGTGTAATCGGTGGAACGGGAAGCGCGAAGTCCAGCCTTGTCAACTTAATCAGCCGTCTTTATGATGTAACGGAGGGGTCGCTTTTGGTAGGCGGACTCGACGTGAAGCAATATGATATGGAGGCGCTGCGCAATCAGGTGTCGGTGGTTCTGCAAAAGAATGTGCTCTTTAGTGGAACGATTTTGGATAACCTGCGGTGGGGTGACAAAAATGCTACGCAGGAAGAGTGTGAACGTGCGTGCCGCCTTGCGTGTGCGGATGAATTTATTCAAAAAATGCCCGATAAATACAATACCTACATCGAACAGGGCGGAACGAACGTATCCGGCGGGCAAAGACAGCGCCTTTGTATCGCAAGGGCATTGCTGAAAAAGCCGAAAATCCTGATTTTGGACGACAGCACGAGCGCGGTGGATACGGCGACGGACGCAAAAATCAGAAAGGCGTTTGCCGAGGAAATTCCCGAAACGACTAAGCTGATTATCGCGCAGCGTGTCAGCAGCGTGCAGAATGCGGACCGCATTATTGTGATGGATAACGGTATGGTGACTGCGTTTGACACGCACGAGCGGCTGCTGGAAACGAGTGATATTTATAAAGAGGTCTTTGAATCGCAGACGGGCGGCAATGCCGATTTTGATGAAAACGGAGGTGACAACTAATGCCAGGACCAAGAGGACCGAGAGGACCAAAACCAAAGCTGGAAAATCCGGGAAAGCTGTTTTCACGGATTATTGGATTTATGATGAAGGATTACGCGCCGCATATTGTGATTGTGGTCATCTGCATTTTTGTCGGCGTCCTTGCAAATGTGCAGGGAACATTGTTTATGCAGACGTTGATTGACAGCTATATCATGCCGCTGTTATCTACTCCGAATCCTGATTTTTCGGGGCTTGCACACGCAATTGCAAGAGTAGCGTGCTTTTATGCAGTCGGCGTTTTTTCGGCGTATCTTTACAACCGTATTATGATTACGGTCAGCCAAGGCACGATGCGCAATATCCGGAATGCGATGTTTGGAAAAATGGAGCAGCTTCCGATTAAATATTTTGATACCCACGCGCACGGTGATATTATGTCGTGCTATACAAACGATATTGACACGCTGCGTCAGATGATTAGCCAAAGCTTACCACAGTGCCTAAACAGTGCAGTTACCATTGTGACAGTTTTTCTTAGTATGCTTTCCTTGAGCGTACCGTTGACTTTTACAACGCTTGTCATGGTTGCAATTATGCTGTTTGTGACGAAGAAGGCAACAGGGCTTTCGGGACGGTACTTTTTGGCACAGCAGAAATCGCTTGGCGCAGTGAACGGGTTTATTGAGGAAATGATGGAGGGGCAGAAGGTTGTCAAGGTATTCTGCCATGAGGAGGAAAACATTGAACGGTTTCGTACGCTCAATGAGGAGCTTTTTGACAGCTCTTATAATGCGAACCGCTTTGCAAATATGTTAGGACCGATTAACGCACAGCTTGGAAATGTAAGCTATGTGGTCTGCGCGATTGTCGGCGGAATCCTTGCCATTGGAAATATTGGCGGCCTTACGCTTGGCGGACTCGCAAGCTTTCTGACGTTCAACAAGAGTTTTAACATGCCAATCAATCAGGTAAGTATGCAGTTTAACTCAATTGTCATGGCGCTTGCGGGCGCGGACAGAGTGTTTAAGCTGATTGACGAGCAGCCTGAGGATGACGCGGGGTATGTCATGCTTGTCAATGCCGAGGAGGTAAACGGCGAAATCCGGGAAACCAACAAGCATACGGGAATTTGGGCATGGAAGCATTATCATAAGGACAGTGACACGACGACGTATCAGCGTCTTGAGGGCGGCGTTGTATTTGATGATGTGGATTTTGGATACAATGATGATAAGATGGTGCTCCATAATATCAAGATGTTTGCCGAACCTGGGCAGAAGATTGCATTTGTCGGTTCTACGGGTGCGGGTAAAACGACGATTACGAATTTAATCAATCGTTTTTACGATATACAGGACGGTAAGATTCGTTATGACGGTATCAATGTCAACAAAATCAAAAAAGCGGATTTGCGGCGTTCGCTTGGCATTGTATTGCAGGATACACATTTGTTTACGGCAACGGTTATGGAAAATATCCGGTACGGAAAGCTCGATGCAAGTGACGAAGAGGTCATCGCGGCGGCAAAGCTTGCCAATGCACACGGCTTTATCGAGCGGCTTCCGCAGGGTTATGATACGCTGCTGACGGGGGACGGTGCGAATTTAAGTCAGGGGCAAAGACAGCTTCTTGCCATTGCAAGGGCGGCGATTGCAGACCCGCCGGCGCTGATTCTCGACGAAGCGACCAGCTCGATTGATACGCGTACCGAGAAGATTGTGCAGGACGGTATGGATAAGCTGATGAAAGACAGAACGACTTTTGTCATTGCGCACAGGCTTTCTACGGTCAAAAACAGTGACTGTATTATGGTGCTTGAGCAGGGCAGGATTATTGAGCGCGGAACGCATGATGAGCTGATTGCGCAGAAGGGCAGGTATTATCAGCTCTATACTGGAAACGCGATTGCAACGACGTGATTTTGGGCATTGGATTGCGGATAGTGTTATTGCCGGAACTGAAAGATATGCTTGCCATATTTGTTTAGAACTGATAAAATTCAGTTTAAGGAATTGTTTTGTACAGGGATTATTGTACGGATGAGGAGAAAAACTATGGCATTCTCAAAGGGAAAACGGATTGAGGACGAAACAAGCAGGCGTATTGTTGACCTTGCGGTGAATATTGGCTGTAAAGAGGGTGTAGGCGCGTTGACCGTGACGCGCCTGTGCCGGGAATTAAACTGTGACAGGCGTGTGATTTATAACCGGTTTCGCGATATTGATGAGATTAATCTGCTTGTTGCAAAGCGCTGCAACGAAGAGCTGATACAAAAGGCGCAGGAGCAGGCGCCGCAGGACGCGTCTTATTATGAGCGTTTTTTGGCGAGGATTATGACGGCCTTTACATATATCTATGAGAAAAATGCCTCGTTCCAGTATTATACCGCGCTGTACGAGATATCGCAGGACGGCGTGCGCAATGAGCTGCTGCAGGACTGGGAGCGTATTGTCGAGGAAGGAAAGGCACTCGGGGCAGTGAACGCGGAAACGGACAGCAGATGCGCGGCGGAAACGCTTTGGATTATTGCGACAGGCATTGGCAAAATGCTTGCCTCAAATACGGGGTATCCGTATCAGGATGCGCGCGATACCATGCTTTACGGCGTGCGGGCTGTGTTTGAAACGATGAAAATACGATAAAGCGGAGGTAGAATGTATGGTTCAGGTGAAGTTGGGAAGTACGGGAATTGTTGCAAATAAAAACGGATTTGGCGCGTTGCCGATACAGCGGATTGACAAGGACAGCGCAGTTAAATTAATTCATATGGCGCTTTATGGCGGCGTAAATTTTTTTGACACGGCAAGGGCTTACAGCGACAGTGAGGAAAAGCTCGGTGCGGCGTTTGCGGGGATTGACCGCCAAAGCTATTATCTTGCGACTAAGACTGCAGCAAAGACGGGAGAACAGCTCCGTGCGGATTTGGCGACTTCGTTGGACAAGTTAAGGACGGATTATGTTGATATTTATCAGCTCCACTGTGCGCCCAAGTGCTTTCGCCCTGAGGACACCGACGGTGTATATGCCGCGGCGTTGGAGGCAAAAAAAGAAGGAAAAATTAAGCATATCGGGATTACGGCGCATTTGCTGAACGTGGCGCAGGAGGCGGTTGAGAGCGGTCTGTATGAGACACTGCAGTTTCCGTTCGCGTATATTTCCGGAGAGCAGGAGATTGCCCTTGTAAAGAAGTGCGCCAAGGCAGATATGGGGTTTCTTGGCATGAAGGGACTTGCAGGAGGGCTTTTGACCAATTCTAAGCTTTGCTACTGGTTTGCATGCCAGTATGAACCGGTTCTGCCGCTTTGGGGCGTACAAAGGGAGTCGGAGCTTGCGGAATTTTTGTCTTATCAGGACAACCCGCCTGTGATGGATGATGAGATGAAGGCGGTTTATGAGAAGGATTTAAAAGAGCTTTCAGGTGAGTTTTGCCGCGGGTGCGGGTATTGTATGCCGTGTCCGAAGGGGATACAGATTAATACCTGCGCACGGATTTCGCAGCTTTTGCGCCGGTCGCCTTCGGCAAACTGGTTAAGTGAGGAGTGGCAGGCGAATATGGCGAAGATTAAGGAGTGCATCCACTGTAACCAGTGTGCGTCGAAATGCCCGTATGGGTTGGATACGCCAAAGCTTTTGGAGAAGAATTTGGAGGATTATGAAAACGTTGTGGCTGGGAAAGTGCGCGTGGATTGATTTAACGGTGCAGTGAAATCAGGAATGCTGCCGGGAGTCAGGGTGAGAAAGGACAGGGTTATCATATGAATATCAGTATTACGGGAAATCTTGGAAGCGGGAAGTCAAGCGTGGCTAAAATTTTGCAGGAACAGGGATATGAAATCTTTTCAACAGGAAAAGTGTTCCGTCAGCTTGCGATGGAAAAGGGTGTTTCCGTGGAAGAATTTAACAGACAGGTAAACGAGGCGGCAAGCCGTGGAGACCGTTCGGTAGACAGGATGATTGATGACACGACTACAAAAATCAGCGAGGAGCGCGACAATGTCGTGTTTGACTCACGGCTTGCATGGCATTTTGCGGTAAAGAGTTTTAAGGTATTTGTCATTACGGATATCGATGAGTCCAGCCGAAGGGTGTTTCATGACAGTGTACGGGCAAACTCGGAATCCTACCAGTCTAAAGAGGAGTGCAAAAAGGCACTAATCAACCGTCAAAAGCTTGAGACAGTGCGCTATAAGGAGATTTATGACATTGATTATTATGATATGAGTAACTACAATCTTGTAATAGAGAGTACAAATGCATCACCACAGGAACTTGCGCAGGAGATTTTGGAAAAGATGGATGCTTACCAAAAGGGGGAATTTGATAAGCTTATGGAATTAAATCCTTCTTCGATAAAAATGGAAAGCGATGCTGACGCTGACAGCATTATTGTTAATGAAAAGGGCGGCATTTTTTCTCTGAATGCCGGGAAATCCCTGCTGGAAGCTGCATTGCGGGCAAATGACAGATTTGTCGCGGTTAAAATCGCAAAAACAGAAGACGGCGGGGCGGACAGTTTTATGGATTTCTCAAAAATGATATCCTGAAATTATTTTGTGATTTCCATATAAGCATAATTTTTCAGTACCCTGTTCCAAATGGCATATGCTTTTGCGGTTTCGTGCACGTAATGATCCGAACTGTATTCGGGACGCAGCGCTCCGTCAGGTCCCATCAGATATTCACTTAAATTTACAAATCCCCAGCCGTTTGCAAGGCAGCTCTCCTGCAAAAGGAGATTTGCCGCGGTGATGGAGCTGTTGCTCAGTCCTCCGGAATGTGCGCCGCTTACGATGCACGGAATGGAAATAACATATACTTTCATATCAGGGCGGACGCTTAAAATGCGCAGAACAAGCGTTTGCATGTCCGACAGAAACTGCTGCGGCGTGCTGCCCGTCAGGTCGTTCATCCCAAAACAGATAAACATTTTATGGACATTTTCCATTTGGGCGACAGCATTTTCAATATACTGTACAGTCCCGTTATATTTTGGCATAATATTTGCGTGTGCTGTGAGCGCGTTGGAAGAGATGGCTGCTTTTGCGGAGCAGCTTACCCTCGCGAGAAAACGGGTAGAATCCGTGGCGATGGAATCAGGATGGCTTCGGCAGTATTCCTCAAAGCCGACGGTCAGGGAATCGCCTACAAAAACCGCGTCGGCAAAAAAGGCATTTTCGGAAACCATGCCGCTGTATAAAACCGTATTATATTGTTCGAGACTGATTAAGCCTGCCGCATAGTTGTCTACAAGATAGTGGTTTAGACTGTCTGTCAGGCTTGATGTCAGGAGGTCTGCACAAAGTGCGCTTCCCGTAAGCGGCTGTACGGTAGAAAAAGATGGCAGGATGGTTTCTGATTCCGCCGCGTAAACCGTGGATGGGGCGAGAAAAAGCATCAGAACACAGAGGGCGATAACAGAACAGGCATAGCCTGATTTATTTTTTGATGATAAAAACATAATTATTTTCCTTTCCCATATAGAAATCTCCTGCCTATTATATTACGAAAAACGCCATGCGCACAATACCTTATAAAATTTTCAGAATACATTGACTATTGTGCAAAATAGCGATAAAATTAAAGATACTTATGGAGATATTTTGGAGATATTTTTATTGTAAGGCACAGCGGTAAGACCGGTGTGCATGCTTTGCCGCAGGGAAGATATAATATTAAAGAGGAACTGAGAATGGCAGATAAGACAGAATGGATTGTGGAAGGCTTCCAATTCGGTACGGAGCAGGACGCGAATCTTGCAAAGAATGAAAAGCTTAGGGTCGAACGGCTTGAGGAGAGAATGGATTACGGTAGTCCCGATGTAATATATGCCGTATATAAGAAAGCTGTGGAAAACCGTGTGTTTAAGACGCCTGTCGGCTATGAGTTTTTAAAAAAACTGCAAAGAATTTTAGCTGAAAATCCGGATTTTGAGAAGAAAATTGAAGAAATTCCCGTACAGGGCGTGTACAGCCTGCGTGAGAGCACAGCACCTGCTGCCTTGCGGGTAAAGGCGAGTACGGCAAAGCCCAAGCCCACAAAAAAGGTGCTGGGACTGCGTGCTTCTTTATTTATCAATGTGGTGCTTTTACTGCTGATAGCACTGATGTTCTATATTTCTATGACATCCTCGAATCCTACGGCATTAAATTATGAGCGTGCTGTCCAAAACAGATATTCCGAGTGGGAGAAAGAGCTCTCCGAGCGGGAGAGTGCAGTGCGCGAAAAGGAAAGAGCGCTTTTGTTGGAGGAGTAACGGAATGGGAAATCTGAAAATACTTGTAGTGGATGATGAAAGCAGAATGCGTAAGCTGGTAAAGGATTTTCTTGTTAAACAGGGCTATGATGTTTTGGAGGCAGGAGACGGCAGCGAGGCGCTTGATATTTTTTTTGACAATCAGGATATTGCACTTTTGATTCTTGATGTGATGATGCCAAAAATGGACGGCTGGCAGGTTTGTAAAGAAGTAAGGGCGTACTCAAAAGTACCGATTATCATGCTTACGGCACGGTCTGACGAGCGGGACGAGCTGCAGGGATTTGAGCTTGGCGTTGATGAATATATTGCAAAACCGTTCAGTCCGAAAATTCTTGTGGCAAGGGTGGAGGCTATTCTGCGGCGTACAAATAAGCTTGCAGACAGTGAGAATCTTGAGTGCGGCGGGATTGTGATAGACAAGGCGGCGCATGTGGTGACAATTGACGGGAAGACAATTGATTTAAGCTATAAGGAATTTGAGCTTTTGACCTATTTTGTTGAGAATAAGGGAATCGCGCTTTCCAGGGAGAAAATATTAAACAGCGTGTGGAATTATGACTATTTTGGCGATGCGAGAACGATTGATACACATGTAAAGAAGCTGCGGAGTAAAATGGGGGAAAAAGGGGAATTAATCAAGACTGTGTGGGGAATGGGCTATAAGCTCGATGTATAGGCGGTGAATATTGTGAAGCATTCCATTAAGCAGCAGATTGCCATGATTTTCATGGCGGTGATGATAGGAACAATTGCCCTGTGCTGGATTATAAATAACATTTTTTTGGAAACGTTTTATGTGCAAAATAAGGCGGGGGTGCTCCGCAATGCATATGCCGGCATTAACGCTGCCGTTTCCAATGGAGACATTGCATCAGGGGAATTTGACCTTGAACTGAGAAAAATATGCGACATGTATAATATCGGCATTGTGGTAATTGATGCCGAGTCAAAGACCATAAAGTCGAGCAGCCGTGATGTAAATATCCTGATAGGAAGGCTTTATGACAATGTTTTTGATCCTGATTCGCAAATGGAATATATTGAGGAAAATGACAGATATTCCCTTGCTGCTTCTATGGACAAATCGACGTTGACGGAGTATATTGAGATGTGGGGAGTGCTTGATAACGGAAATATGTTTTTAATCCGTTCCCCGATTGAGAGTATTCGCGACAGCGTCAGTATTGCCAACCGTTTTCTTGGCTATGTGGGAATTACGGGAACGGTTATCAGTGCGTTTCTGATTTGGTTTGCGACGGCAAAGGTAACCAAACCGATTATGGAATTGAAGGACATCTCAGAGAAAATGGCAAGGCTTGACTTTGAAACGAAATATAACAGCCGCAGTATTAATGAGATTGATTTGCTTGGAGAGCATATGAACATGCTTTCCGAAGCGTTGAAAAAGACGATTTCAGAGTTGAAAACAGCGAACAATGAACTGCAGCGCGATATCGAAAAGAAAGACCAGCTTGACGAGATGCGTAAGGAATTTCTCGCAAATGTTTCCCACGAGTTAAAAACACCGATTGCCCTGATTCAGGGATATGCGGAGGGATTAAGGGAAGAAATCAATGATGATGCCGAGAGCCGTGAATTTTACTGTGATGTTATTATTGATGAAGCGGGAAAAATGAATGTCATGGTGAAAAAACTGCTGGATTTAAATGAACTCGAGTTTGGGAATGACGTGGTGGTAATGGAACGCTTTGACATTGTTGCAATGATTGGAAATTTCCTTGCCTCGGCGGAAATATTGACAGAACAGAACGGGGTGCTGTTAAAGCATGAGGCGCACGCACCCATTTATGTGTGGGCTGATGAGTTTAAGACGGAGGAGGTTGTCAGGAACTTTTTCAGCAATGCAGTAAACCATGCGGCAGGCGACAAGGTGATAGAGATAAAATACTGTTTAAGAAAAGACAACGGTAAAGATCAGGTACGCGTCAGCGTATTTAACACAGGAGAGCCAATCCCGGAGGAATCGCTTCCCCATATTTGGGAGAAGTTTTATAAGGTCGATAAGGCGCGCACGCGGGAATATGGCGGAAGCGGAGTAGGATTATCCATCGTAAAGGCAATCATGGAATCCATGAATCAGCAGTACGGTGTTATCAATTATACCAATGGTGTAGAGTTCTGGTTTGAACTTGAGACCAAGTAAACGGAGGTGCCGGTTTGAAAAGGACAAAAATTTTAGGGCTTTTGCTTCTGTCGGCAGTTATGCTGACAGGGTGTATTGATTCGATGCCCGACATGACAGCAGAACAGTCTGATATGGTGTCGGAATATGCGGCGGGGCTGCTGCTCAAATATTCTTCCAATTATGATTACAGGCTTGTAAGCGATGAGGAACTTGCGGCTGCGCTCACGCAGGAAAGCGCCATGGAAGAAGAGACGGAAACGGACATCATACAGGAAACGACACAGGAGGCTTCTGAGGAGAAACCGCAGGAGCAGCCTGGCACACAGGAGAAAGAAACAGGGCAGGTCGCGGAAAGTACGGAACAGGTACAGCAGGAGCTCACGGATGCAGATACCGACCTTGCCATGGAGCTTGGTCTGGAAGAGGGAATATCATTGCGGTATCAGTCGTTTGAAATCTGTGATTCATACCCGCAGAACGCGTCAGGCTTTAGCGGAATTGATGCAAGGGAAGGCAGGAAACTGATTGTCCTGCACTTTGACCTTGAAAACAATTCCGGTGGGAATGCAGACTGCAATTTGTATGATTATTCACTAAGGCTTAGTTTGGATATCAATCAGTCGATTTCGGCGGGAGTGCAGGAAACGCCAATGCTGCCGGATGATATGGCAACTTTTGTTGGGAACATTGAGGCAGGTAAAAAGGCTGATGTGGTAGCCGTGGCTGAAATTGAGGAGTTATCGGACAGCGATATTGAGACGCTTACAATACGGCTTTCTTCATCGAATGGAAGCTGTATTGTGAAAGTGCGGTAATTACGGACTTTTCAGGGCTATATGGAAAAGTTCCATAGAAAGTGTTAAAAATTTTCTGAAAATATTTGTAATTATATACAAGGATATGTTATAATTATAGAAATTTAAAAGTCCTGCAAGGCAGTGATGATAAATGAATAATTAAAAATGATTGTCTGGTAGAATGGAGGGTTACTATGGAGACTAAGATTCTCTTGGAAAATGGAACAAATGAGTTGGAAGTATTAGAGTTTGTGGTGGACGGAAACTCATACGGTATTAATGTGGCAAAAATCAGGGAGATTATTCCGTACTCACCCGTAACACCCGTACCCAACGCGCATCCCAGCGTAGAAGGTATATTTATGCCGCGTGATGCGATGATTACAGCAATTGATTTGAAGAATTGTCTGCAGAGAGGGCAGTCTCAGCCGGGCGGTTTATTTATTATCACGAGCTTTAATAAACTGGATATTGCGTTTCATGTTGATTCGGTAATTGGCATCCACAGGGTTTCATGGGTTGATATCATCAAGCCGGGGGCAACAGTTACCACGGCAGAGGATGGTATTTCGACAGGTATTATCAAGATTGACGGCAAGCTGATTATTATTCTTGATTTTGAGAAGATTATCACGGACATTAATCCGGAGACGGGATTAAAAGTCACGGAGATTGAGGCACTCGGGGAAAGAGAAGGAACGGAAGTTCCCATTCTGATTGCGGAGGACTCCTCTCTTCTTAGAAAGCTCATCATTGACTCGCTCAAGAAAGCCGGATATGACAATGTCATCAAGGCAGAGAACGGCGAGGAAGCATGGGAGTACATAGTAAAGTGCAGGGATGCGGGAACGCTGGAGCATGACGTCAAGCTGCTTATTACAGATATTGAGATGCCTCTTATGGATGGACACCGCTTAACGAAGCTTGTCAAATCTGACGATGCGACAAAGCACATACCGGTAATTATTTTCTCATCACTTGTAAATGAGGAAATGAGGAGAAAAGGCGAAGATTTAGGTGCAGATGCACAGTTATCAAAACCTGAAATTGGCAATCTTGTAAAGGTCATTGACGAATTGCTTGCGAGATAAAAAGATAGAGCCGGGATAGATGCCCGGCTCTCATAAGTTAGGAGACGGCATGGACAGGACAGAAACGACTGAGAAGCATAAATTATTA
>DKYC01000116.1 GCA_002492295.1 Lachnospiraceae bacterium UBA7110 | reverse complement strand
TAAAGTCAAGCTCCAGGGTATGTGCAGAAATCAATTGTAATAATGACGAAAATTTACATAATATTTTATGCAAAAATACAGTGTGCATATTGCACAAAAGAGATTGAACTGTTTCGGGAAATATAGTAAAATTTTTATGAGAGATTTATAGTTACGGAGTGGACAGTAACGATTTATAAAACCAAAATAGGAGGGAACTGGAATGAATGTTTACACAACTGATAAAATCAGAAATATCGTATTGCTAGGGCACGGGGGTGCGGGGAAGACCACACTTGTGGAGTCTATGGCATATTTGGCGGGTGTCACTTCGCGTATGGGCAGAGTGGAGGATGGCAATACCGTCAGTGACTTCGGCAAGGAGGAACAGAAACGCAAAATCTCTATCAGCACATCAGTAGTACCGATTGAGTGGGAGGGTACAAAAATCAATGTACTCGACACACCCGGCTATTTTGATTTTATAGGCGAGGTTGAGGAGGCAATCAGCGCGGCGGACGCGGCAGTCATTGTCGTTTCGGGCAAATCGGGCGTTGAGGCGGGCACGGAGAAGGCATGGGAGCTTTGCGAGAAATATAAGCTGCCGCGCATGATTTACGTGACCGGAATGGACGCGGATAACGCCTCCTTTAAAAATGTAGTGGAGAAGCTGACGGAGATGTACGGCAAAAAGATTGCGCCGTTCCATTTCCCAATCCGTGAGAATGAGAAGTTTGTCGGCTATGTCAACGTCGTGAGCGAGACGGGAAACCGCTGGAAGGGCAAAGAGGTTGAGGAGTGCGAAATACCTGATTACAGCAAGGACAATCTTTCGCTTTACAAGGATACCCTGATGGAGGCGGTTGCGGAAACGAGCGAGGAGTTTATGGAGCGTTATTTTGGCGGTGAAACATTTACGGAAAACGAAATCCGTGCGGCGCTTCGTACAAACGTGATTGACAGCTCGATTGTTCCAATCAGTATGGGTTCAAGCCTGCTGTGCCAGGGTACTTATACGCTGTTGGATGATATTGTGAAATATATGCCAAGTCCGGAAAACAGACAGATTGCCGGCTTTAATATGAAAACAAATGAGGTCTTTGAGGCAAACTATGATTTCTCGAAGGCGAAATCCGCTTATGTATTTAAAACGATTGTAGACCCGTTTATCGGTAAGTATTCGCTGATAAAGGTCTGCTCAGGCGTATTTAAGTCAGATGATGTGATTTATAATAAGGATAAAGACGTTGAGGAGAAAGTCAATAAGCTTTATGTTTTGCAGGGCAGCAAGCCGATTGAGATTAGCGAGCTGCATGCAGGCGATATCGGCGCGATTGCAAAGCTGACGGCTGCAAGGACCGGCAACACGCTTTCGACCAAGGCGACTGTGATTGAGTACGGTAAGTTTGAGCTGTCGAAGCCTTATACGGCAATGCGCTACAAAGTACCAAACAAAGGCGATATTGACAAGGTTTCACAGGCATTGCAGAAGCTTTCGCACGAGGACCAGACACTTAAAGTTGTCAATGATACGGAGAACCGGCAGACGCTGCTTTACGGTATTGGCGAGCAGCAGCTTGACATTATCCAAAGCCGTCTGCTCAATGAGTATAAGTGTGAGATTGAGCTTTCCAAGCCGAAGGTTGCGTTTAAGGAGACAATTAAAAAGAAATCCGATGTGGAGGCGAAGTATAAAAAGCAGTCCGGCGGACACGGACAGTATGGTCATGTGAAGATGCGTTTTGAGCCGTCCGGTGATCTGGAGACGGCGTATGTTTTTGAGCAGGAGGTTGTCGGCGGTGCGGTGCCGAAGAATTACTTCCCGGCAGTGGAAAAGGGAATGCAGGAATCCGTTCTGAAGGGACCGCTTGCGGCGTATCCGGTTGTGGGTGTAAAGGGTGTGCTTTACGACGGATCATACCACCCGGTAGACTCTTCGGAGCAGGCGTTTAAGATGGCATCCATTCAGGCGTTCAAGAAGGGATTTATGGACGCGAATCCGGTGCTTTTGGAGCCGATTGCTAATCTGAAGGTAACGGTGCCTGACCGGTATACGGGCGATATCATGGGTGACCTGAATAAGCGCAGGGGCAGAGTGCTTGGCATGAACCCGATTGGAAACGGCAAGCAGGTGATTGAGGCGGATATTCCGATTATGGAGCTTTCGGGATATTGTACGACGCTTCGCTCGATGACGGGCGGACGCGGCAATTTCGAGTATGAGATTGTGCGCTATGAGCAGACACCGAGCGACGTGCAGGCTGCGGAGGTGGCTGCACGCGCGGCGAAGGTAGCGGAGAATAATGCGGAGTAGAGGAAAGGTCAGGTTACGGCAGACGAATGGCAAAGACTGTGCCGTGCTTGGCGTGAGGATTATCGGAAACGGTAATGGTTCCGCAGTGTGCTGTGATAATTTCATAGGCAATAGATAACCCGAGTCCGAAGTGATTTTTATCACTTCGGGCTTTTTCGCTGCGGTAGAACCGCTCAAAAATGTGCTGTTTTTCATCTTCGCAAATTCCGATACCCGTGTCGGAAAGTTCGAGCAAAAAATGTCTGCGCGCGTTCTTCTGATAGGAGAGTGCAGCGGTTATACTGCCGTTTTCTGGGGTATAGCTGACGGCGTTGTGCAAAAGAATCGTGAGCACCTGTGTGATGCGCTGCGCATCACAGCAGCAGGCAGGGACGGGGGCTGCGGGGAGGCTGACGGATAGACGGATGTTTTTTTCTGTAATAAGTCGTTCGAAGGCTTCACAGGTGTTTAAGAGCAGCGTGTCAAGCTCGGCGGGGGCTTTGCGGATATCGAGGCGTCCGGCATCGCGGCTTGAGAGGGTAAGCATGTCATTTAACAGGCGGGAGCTGCGCAGTGCCTCGCTTTTCATGGTGGTAAGGTCGTGCTTTATATTTATGACATATGTGTCAGTTTTTTCGGATTCTGATGGTGTGTCAGGGAGTAGAGTGATTTTATCAAGCGCTGCTTCCGCGCAGGAGAGAATGACCGCAAGGGGTGTGCGCAGCTCATGGGAAGCTGCCGCCACAAAGCGGTTCTGACGCAGACGGCTTTCTTCGATGGGCGCAAGAAGCCGTTTCGTGTAGAGCCACATGAAAATCCAAATAGCGGTAAGTGCAAGAAGAACAGCGCCAAGAAAGATAAGGCGTTGTTTTACGAGTTGTCCGCGGATATGGGAGAGGGGAAACGCAACAAGCATTTCCAGCGGTATATTGTTTTGCAGCACCGTGATGACAAAGCAGTAGCAGTCGGAGGCGACAAACGACTGATAATGGCATTTGTAGGAAATGGCAACGGAAACGGCTGGATTACCGGTTCTGTAATGTGCC
Source organism: Lachnospiraceae bacterium UBA7110 (assembly GCA_002492295.1). Classification (GTDB taxonomy): domain Bacteria; phylum Bacillota; class Clostridia; order Lachnospirales; family Lachnospiraceae; genus COE1. Next base: position 1,567 of record DKYC01000116.1, on the reverse strand, counting down.
CACAGACTGTCGATTAATGTTTCCCGCCGGTCGTTTTTCTGTTTTTTATCAAAGAGGAAGGGAGTGCCGTTGTCAAGCAGGGAAATATAGCAGCCGTGGGAGTTTTCAAGCTGCGAAAGCCATGTATGGGAAATGATGCCCTGATTGTCCATATATACGGCGATGTTGTAGACATCAGACTGATAGGAGCTGCGTCGGTTTTCAAGGAGGTTTTTTTCCGAGATATAGAGATAGCCGCAGGTCATGATGATTAAAATGAGCGTGGTGATGCCTCCGCTTAACAGCGTCAGACGGATGCGGACTTTTTTGAACATAAGGTTCCTCCTGTTTGGCAGTAGTTTAAGTGTCAGTCTCCTGCAGGCAGTAGCCTATACCACGTACGGTCCTGATTTCAAGCCGGCTGCCGACGGTTTTTAGCCTGCGTCTGAGGAAATAGATATAGTTGTCAAGATTTCCCTCTTCGACATCGCTGTCCGGTCCCCATATTTTTAGGAGCAGCGTATTCCGGGGGAAAGTCTGTGCGGGATTTTTAAGGAAGATTTCAAGCAGCGCGCCTTCGCGGTTGGAGAGCGTACAGGAGATGTTTTTGCCTGTGAGCGTGTTGTCTGCCACGTTATAGCGGACGTCGGCAAGGCGCAGCTCGCCGGTCATGTTTAAAATAGGAGAGCGGCGTGTGACACACTGTATCCTTGCGAGAAGTTCCTCAAACGCAAAGGGTTTTACAAGGTAATCATCGGCACCGAGATTTAAGCCCGTTACCTTGTCGCTTAGGGTGCCGAGTGCGGTAATCAGGATGACGGGCGTGGCGATACCGTTTTCGCGCAGCTTTTTGAGAACGGTGGTTCCGTCCATTAAGGGCAGCATCCGGTCAAGCAAAATGACATCGTGGATGTTCTGTTCCCCCAGGTAGAGTGCCTCTTCGCCGTCAAAACAGCAGTCCAGGGTGAATCCTTTTGCCATAAGCTGCTGTGCAATGGAATCATTTAGATTTTTGTCGTCCTCTGCAAGTAAAATACGCATGACCGCGTTTATCCTCCTTTGTTTCGCATTTGTTTCCATATAATGCGTTTTTATCGTGTTTAAAATACAGTATAGCACAAAGTTTCTCTAAATTATCTCTAAACAGGTAAAAAGGACACATTTTTTCAATCCACTCCAAACGCCACATCCGGCACAAAATTTCCTTCCCTTAAGCGAAACGCCGTAAACATATCGCAATACGAATCATAAAAATCGTTTTTTCACGCAAAACGGTCTGCAACTCCCTGTTCTGCTGTTAATAAGTGGTTAATACCGCAAATCTTCTGCATTATGTAAATTATACCGCAAAAAAGAAGAATTGTCAGGTATCATTTTTGATTTGGAGACTGTTATCTTCGTCAAAAAGTGTGTCAAACCATTCCAATGCCCCAGTATGGGCTGCGCTCACCTATGCAAGTGAATCTGCCGGCAATGGATTTTGGAAGACTGATGCGAAACAAAAAGGAACATATGCCTAAAAAGATTTTTCTGCAATACCCAAAACCGTCAGATGCTTAGAGATATTTTAGAGATATTTTAGAGAAAC
>DKYC01000038.1:694-5616 GCA_002492295.1 Lachnospiraceae bacterium UBA7110 | reverse complement strand
GAAACCTTGTACTGCTTTCCACCTGTTGCAATAATTGCGTACATATTGCACCTCCTAAATAAATTACTCGCTAACTTCGGTGGTATTTAAAATACACTTTGACCTCGTTACGCGGCATACTCATAAATAATAGCATCCCATTCTTTTCCTGTCAAGTAAAAAACGGAAATTTCACGTCGAAATTTTCCCATTATCCGTTTGCCATCATCTGTTCATACAACGATTTTGTTGTCTTTTTGCGGGTAATTTCCACAAGCCCAAGCGCAGTGATATCGACCACACTGGTCAAAATATGGTCTTTTTTAGCAAGTGCGCGCAGCTCCTGCAAAAGTGCCGCATCCTTTTTACCGTCCTCCATATTGATAAAATCGACCAATATCATCCCGCTTAAATTCCGAAGGCGTATCTGCCGCATAATTTCATCCGCCGCTTCCATATTAATTTGGTAAATATACTCAGCGTTATCTTTTTTCGTGATGTTTTTTCCAGAATTAACATCAATTACATACATCGCTTCCGTGCGCTCAATCACAAGGTATGCCCCTGATTTCAGCCATACCCTTTGGGATAGCAGTTCCTCAAGCCGTGTTTCCACGCGGTAAAGCTTTTTCAGCGGATAATCAGAATCCTCATACAAGGAAATATCCACAGGCTGTTCTGGCATATAGAGTGATATAAACTCTTTTAATTCCCCATAAAGCGTCCTGCTGTCCGTAACAATCTGCTGATATCTGTTTCTTTCATCGCGCATACTGGTCAGGTAAGGCGGCGGGGACTGCCGGATACGGCTGTAGCATGTCCTGTGCATTCCGTCCCGAAGCAGTGTGGACATTTTTTTGCTCAGCTCCGTGATTTCATCCGTAACAGGCTGCAGTCTCCCTTTTTGTTCCTGCTCCTTAACACAGGCAGTATCCAAAAGCAACGCCGCGTTGGTCCGGACCACAACACCATATTCGGTATCCTGCGGAATGGCCGTGCGAAGCTGTTCCTTTTGTACCTTCGAGCATTTGTTTGATACCCCTTTATAGGGATTGGCATACGATACCACACTGTATTTGCCCGCAAGAGACAAATTCATGGTAAATACAGGTTCTTTTGTGCGAACAGCCTCTTTTTCAAGCTGCACGATAATTTCATCCCCTGCCAAAATTCTGCCGTCATAGCTTCGGTTTGTGATAATCGGGACATAACCGGAATGAATTGGAAGATATCCTTTTTTATTTGGCATATAATCAATAAATGCCGCATTGATTTGTTTTGCGACATTTACTACTTTTGCGACAAAAATATCTCCAATCTTCGCACTGCCGGATGTCTGCATATGACTTGTAAAGCTGATGGATTCCATTTTGTCTGTCCTTGTATCCCACAGAAACGAAAGCACGCCACCGTTGTATTCTGTCAGGACATAGCGCATGTCTTCACTCATCCAAAATCACTCCCTATAAATCCAAGCGGCTCAAGCCGGGGAACCTCCTGCGTACCCGCGTTAAGATAAGTTTCCTCTCTCGTTATCAATAGTGCGTAATCGTTAAATTCCGCATGGTTCCTGTCATAAATTGCTTTTACGGCCAAGGAGGGTTTTATATTTCCGGCGCTGCTTGCGTCAACGATAAGCGTTAATGTATTCTGCGCATCGTCAAAGGCGCAGGCAAATAAAAACGGCTTCATATCAAACGTTGTTTCACCTTTTTTTGTCTGTTTTGTAACGATAATCTCAGATTGACCAAAAAAGTCATCAACGACCGCTTCGGTCAAAAAAACCGGCTCATAACCTTTTCGAAAAGCAACCGTATAGCGTGCTGCCGCGACGCTTGCCATTGCGTTTTTTGCGTTATCCGGAAGAAGCCTTGCCTCCAAAATCCGGATGCCGTCCACCATTTGGGCATTCAATGCATTGATAAAATCCGGAGAGCTTGTAAGGGAATTGACCTCAATATCCATATATTCACCATTACTCTCCAGCCCAAGACCGAGCGGAGCCGCAAAGGACATAACCTGATGCGGGCTAAATCCCGTCGTATATGCAATATCAATGCCCGCCCGTCTTATTGCTTTCTGAAAATAACGCATGACATCAAGGTGACCGATAAACCGAAGCACGCCATGCTTGGAAAATTTTACTCTTAATTTCATCTGTTTCCATGAACTCCTATCTGCCCGTTAACAAAATAATAAGGATATCATCTGTGTGTGCAAAACACAGCATTACAGGTTTGTAATACGCGGAACCGTACAAATCCCGCATCCGAACCGCGCCGCGCCGCAGGCATTGCACTGCTCCTTACAGTTCTTTGTGACACGTTCGTCAAGTGCATTTTTCCACTCACTTTTCAAAAATGCCTTCGTCACGCCGCAGTCAATAAAATCCCACGGGAAAATCTCGTCAAGCCCACGCTGTCTTGTCGTGTAAAACGACGTATCAATTCCGCATTCCGCAAAGGTTTCTGTCCACACGTCATGCCTGTAATATTCTCCCCATGCGTCAAAAATACACCCCTTTTGGTAAGCTCTTAAAATCGGCTCGCAAAGCCTTCTGTCACCGCGGGCAAGAATGCCCTCCATAACACTTGCGTCTGCCTCATGCCAGTTATATTTGATGCTCTTTTGGTTAAGCTGTTCCATAATGGCGCGCTTTGTGGTGTATGCCTTCTCCAAAAACTGTTCCTTCGTACACTGCGGCGCCCACTGGAACGGAGTAAACGGCTTAGGCACAAAAAAGGAAGTGCTTGCCACAATCTGTACCCTTCCATTGCGCTTTTCCTTTGGCACTGTGTCATAATATGCCATCGCAATCTTGTCGGAAAGTTCCGCAATTCCCCGAATGTCCTCGTCCGTTTCGGTTGGAAGTCCGAGCATGAAATATAATTTCACCCTGTTCCAGCCGCCCGCAAAGGCAAGCGTTGCCCCTTCCAATATGACTTCTTCGGTCAATCCTTTATTAATTACATTTCGAAGCCGCTGACTGCCAGCTTCCGGGGCAAAAGTCAGACTGCTCTTTTTCACGTCCTGAACCTTTTCCATTACGTCGAGGGAAAAGGAGTCAATACGCAAAGAAGGCAGTGAAATATTCACCTTCTTTTCATTACAGCTTTCTATCAGAAAATTCACAAGCTCCTCAAGCCGGGAATAGTCGCTGGAACTTAAGGAACTGAGAGAAATTTCCTCATAGCCCGTATTATCCAACATTTTTATGGCATATTCCTTGAGGGAATCCGCGTCGCGCTCCCTGACGGGACGGTAAAGCTGCCCTGCCTGGCAAAAACGGCAGCCTCTGATACAGCCACGCTGGATTTCAAGCACCACCCTGTCCTGTGTACACTTGATAAACGGCACAACGGGCTTTTCGGGATAAGTTGTATCTGTGATATCCGTGACAAGCTCTTTTGTGATGGTGCCAGGAATACCGCTGACTGTCGGGGTAAACGATGCGATTGTATTATCCTCCCTGTAGGTCACTTCGTAAAACTGCGGTACATACAGACCGGGGAGCTGCGCCGCCCGTATCAGAAATTCCGTTCGGGAACAGCCCTCTTTTTTGCACGCCTTATATAAGTCAAGCAACGGCCTATACTGAGTTTCACCCTCTCCGATATAAAAGATGTCAAAAAAATCCGCAATCGGCTCAGGATTATAGGCACAGGGACCGCCGCCAATCACAATCGGGCAGTCCCAGTCCCGGTCGCATGCATGAAACGGTATCTTTGACAAATCAAGAATTTGCAGGATATTGGTGTAACACATTTCGTACTGTATCGTAATTCCCAAAAAATCAAACGTTTTTATCGGCTCCTGCGATTCCAGTGCAAACAGAGGAATATTCCGCTCGCGCATCACGCTGTCCAAGTCCGGCCACGGCGAGTACACGCGCTCGCACCATGTATCCTCATAACGGTTGAACATATCATACAAAATCTGAATACCCAGATGGGACATTCCGATTTCATATACATCGGGAAAGCACATCGCAAACCGGATGTCTACATGGTCTTTATCCTTCATCACACTGTTGACTTCGTTTCCGATATAGCGCGCAGGCTTTTCCACTTTTAATAAAATATCATCGCTTAACGCTAATGTTCTCATAGTCTTATCCTCATTGACCTATAGGCTTCCCTTTGTGGAGAGTACGTCATGAATCCGTTCATCGTAAGACGTTGCCATATCAAGCGCCTTCGCAAATGCCTTAAAAACTGCCTCTATCATATGGTGGCTGTTTTCGCCGCTAAGCATCTTTAAATGAATGTTCATCGCCGCACTGTAAGAAACGGCATAGAAAAATTCTTTTACAAGTGCCGTATCAAAATCACCAGTCACATTGCTTGGAAAGTCACAGTCAAACTGTAAGTAAGGTCTTGCGCACAAATCCACGGCACACAGCGCAAGGGCATCATCCATCGGGAGAATGAAGGAACCATAGCGTTTTATCCCCTTCTTGTCCCCGACCGCTTGCTTAATTGCAGTTCCAAGCACAATTCCGGCATCCTCTACCGTGTGGTGTCCGTCAACCTCCAAATCGCCCGTAATCTTTACGGTAAGGTCAAAAAATCCATGTTTTGCAAAACCTTCCAGCATATGGTTAAAAAAGCCGATTCCTGTTTCAATCTCAGATTTCCCTTCACCGTCCAGTTCTAATTTCATGGAAATATCCGTTTCCTTTGTCGTTCTTTTGATTTCCGCGTTTCTGCTCATATAAAGCCCTGTCCTTTCCTTCCCTGTGCAGTTTATTTTTCTTCAAACCGTACGCGAATGGAGTTTGCATGTGCCGTAAGTCCTTCTTTTGCCGCAAACAGCTCGATATCCTTGTGCACTTTTTCAAGAGCCTCCCTTGAATAGGAAATAATGCTTGATTTTTTCACGTAATCATCCACATTGAGCGGCGAGAAGAATTTTGCCGTTCCGTTTGTCGGAAGCACATGGTT
>DKYC01000038.1:0-397 GCA_002492295.1 Lachnospiraceae bacterium UBA7110 | reverse complement strand
TCCGTTTGTCGGAAGCACATGGTTGGGTCCCGCATAATAATCCCCCAGCGGTTCCGACGAATATTCGCCAAGGAATATTGCGCCTGCGTTTCGAATGCGCGTCATGGTATCGAACGGATTTTTGGTCAGAATTTCAAGATGTTCCGAGGCGATTTCATTTGCAGCATCAATCGCCATCTCCATATCCTGCGCCACAAGAATATAACCGTAATTGTCAAGTGATTTTTGGATAATTTCCTTTCGCTCCAGCATCGTGACGAATTTATCCACCTCATCCGAAACCTGTTTTGCAAGCGCTGTGCTTGTCGTAATTAAAATCGCCGACGCAAGTTCGTCATGCTCTGCCTGTGAGAGCAAATCCGCCGCGACATAGCGCGGTGTCGCACTCTCGTCCGCA
>DKYC01000131.1 GCA_002492295.1 Lachnospiraceae bacterium UBA7110 | reverse complement strand
ATTTACAGGTAAAATAATATGATAACGAAAAATTTTATATATTTTTAATAATTGAATATTTATCATATTTGTCTGCACTGATTATACCATTAACACAATGCCCCAAAAACGCCACAGGCGTGAAATGTATTTGAAACTGCGTGAACTGTTACAATTTTGATTTTTAAAATGGAGTATATCTACATATGAAACTAAGGAAAAAAACAATTGCTAAAGCTGCTGCCATATTCACTACACTGATTCTTCTTACAGACAACTTCCCGGCATTGACTGTAAATGCGGACAGCATGCCGGAAGAAACAGCTGATCCGCAGGAAAACGTTTTAATATTTGAGGAAGAAATGCCAGAAGAGACACAGCCTCTGACATCAGCAGAACTGGTAACAGAGGAATTTATGACAGAAACGCAGGCATTCCTGCCATCAGATGAGGAAGTATCACAGGAAAGAATAACGGTAACGGAAGAATACCCCTGCATATCATCATCTTCTTACGAAACGGCATTGCAGGAACTGACGGAGAATACGCAGGATATTGTCAGTAAAGAAGCGATTACACAAAACGAAGCATCCCTTCAGGAAACAGCAGATATTACACAAAGCACTGCAGAGGAAGAAGTGCTTGTACAGCCCGCCGAAACAGCACTGCAGGAACAGGAAGCCGCGACAAAGGAAACAGAACTACTCGAGTTCCATGCGGGCATTGAATATAATCCCCAAGGTTATTGCGTAGTGGGAACCTTTACGGAATTTCCGCCCGGTATCGTCCAAATCCAACCGCTCACCTCACAAAACAATAAATCATATCAGGAATGCGACGTAACATGGGATTTACAGATGATTGAAGCATCTGATGTTGTGGAAACGAAACGTCTTATCTGTCTCCATTCCAACTTTGAACCGCTCAAAAGTTATTTGGGAGGCTCTTTGGATTGTTTTTATTTAAAGCTGCATCTCACTGATAATAACGGCATTCTTTATGAAACACAGTCTGTACTGATTGACCGGGGCGCCCCGCAGCCTCTTCCCGAAGAAATAACAGCTTCCGCAATGTTCGCTTCCAACGTACGTGTACGTGAAACGAGACCGTTTCGCTATTATGGCAGGTATCAGATTACCGTAAAAGAAACAGCAACGCCAAAAGAGATAACAACTGTCTTACCGGCTACGATTCCGGTTGAGGTTCAGTTTATGAAAAAAGGAAACGCTTATGCGACGGGCATTATCGATTGTCCCGTTACCTGGAAAACCCTGTCACTCCCTTCACTTATTGCCGGAGAAAGCGTGACTATTGAGGATGCGGCAGAGGAAATCATTATACCCGCCGACACTTTAGTACGCACGCCTGTCGGCATCTTTCGGCTTGATGAACCGCTTGGCATTGAAAGCGATTTTTTTATTACGGACGAGGTAAGACTGGTTTTAAATGTCGTATCCAAAGATGAAAAACCGACCGGGGTCCTGACCGAAGAATGGGAAGGACTGGAACTGGCATTTCATCAAAAACCAACCGGCGCTACATCTATTCAGGTATATACGATTTCTGAAAATGAAAAGAAATGGACAAAGCTCCCCAAACGCTGCGGACTTGCGCTGCTGGACGCAGTCAATGCCCAGCCGTCCACTGCAAACAGCGGATACGCACTCGTGTTAGACAATGAACAGGAACCCTATCGGTCTTATTTGGCCGCACAAACCGCAGGAAAACAACCCACGCCTTTCTTTGTCGGTCTCAAGATAAAAGGCGGCGTTTACAACGGGCAGCAGTTAATCCTCGCATATCCGAGTACTTATGAGAAACCGCTCAATCTGCCAAAGCTAGGCGGTGCGGGCGGAAATGAAAGCAACGCCGGAGCAGCAAACAAAGGCGACAGCACACCGGAAGGACAGCGCCCGAACCTGCCCCAAAATACGGATACAAAAAAAGAAGAACAGAGTCCAAATCTGTCTCCAAGCCAAACAATAGAAAATATGACAACAGAAAATACAACAGGGCAATCAGCGCAGCCCGATTCCCAAAACCAACAGACAACAGAAAACAAACAGACGGCTGACAGACCAAAGGATTCCGCCTTCATGAAGATACCCGATAAAGTGCAGGCTGCAGTTGCCAGCGGTGTCAAGGAAAACGTTTTGGAAACGACCGGTACGGCTGACATGCAGACCGGAATCAACACAGAAAGCGCCGCCTCTTTGGAAACGCCCCCTGCCGAAAACAAACTGACCGCCGCCCTGGCGCCCTCCGGCCAAACAGAAAAAACGGACTATACTGCAGACACCGGCAAACATCCATTGTTTCTTTTCATCATGGCAGCCGCAGTCATCGGATTTGGCGTTGCCTTATATATCCGCAGGGCAAAAGGCAGGACTGATAAAAAATCCTAAAGCAGCGCAGGAAACGTCATCGTAAATTTCGTGCCCCTGCCAACCGTTGAAGAAACATCAATCGTGCCGCCCAGCTCCGCCACAATACCATGCACAATATATAAGCCCAGTCCCGTTCCGCTCTCCTTATTATTTGCGCCCACATAAAACCGGCGGAAAACAAACGGCAGCTCCTCCTCGGGGATACCGCACCCGGTATCCTCCACAAACACACGGATTTTGTCACCCTCAATACGGGCAGCTATCGTAATGCGCCCGTTGCGGGGCGTTGCCCTGAGCGCATTATAAATCAGGTTCTCAAACAAAATATCCAGCTTTTGGGGCTGCGCCATCAAAAACACATCCTGCCTGGGCGGTTCCACAATCAGAAACACGGACTGCACTTCTGCCTCCCCATGAAATGTCGCATAAATTTCTAAAAACAGTTCTTTCAAAGATACCCTGACATGTTCCTCTTCAATTTTATCAAGCGCATTGATTGCGGAAAGCCCCTGAAGACGCCTTGCCAGTTCCCACTGCTTTTCCTGCGCCTGGTTTAAGTACCCCTGCAACTCTGTATCTACTCCCACACCGCTTTTGCGAATCGCCTCAATAAACGCCTGCGTTGCAAATACCGGAGCCTTCAAATCATGCGCCAAATCCGAGAAAAATGCCTTGCGTTCCTTTAAAAGCTGCGTAACCTCCTCCGTGCGCTTTTTCACCTGCTCCTCCAAATGGTTGGTAAGCATCTCATTTTCCCGCAGCATGCGGCGGCTGCGCGACACCATCATCGCGCCAAACAGCAATACCAGTATAAGTCCGCACCATTCAAACTGCCACAAAAAGCGGATTGGCTCAAAACGGTTGGAGAAAAAAAGGTTGACAAATAATCCGCTGCCAAACACCATACACCCCGTCAGTGTGTAACGGCTTTCCCAACTGTTTTCCGTTAATCCCCGCACCGCAAAAAAAACAGTTGTGAAAAAAACAACGATGTAGTAACAGTCTGTCAGTCTTCCATGCACGAAAACCGCCCACGAAAACCGCGGTATCAGCAGACACAGCAATAACAGAACCGCTGACAGTGCCGCAAAAACCGCCCGCATCCAGCGCCATACCCTGCTCTTGTCACCGCCAAATGCCAGCACCGTAAGCTGCACCACACCAAAACACAAACCATACAGCGCAAAGCTTTGCACCAAAAACCAGTATTGTACCACGGGCAGCGCAAAAAGAAGCACAAAATACCGGGACATGTAAAGCGCATAGCAGCAGCACAGCCACCCGAACCAACGGCTGAGCGCTCCTCCCTGACGCCATAGAAAAAGCGTAAATACCGCAAGTGCGAGCGGAAGGACAAACGCCAAAGCATATGCAAACCCCCGTACCTCATTCATCTGCCGGATTGTTTCCACTCGGCTTATGGCAGGCGGAAAATACATTCCACTGTAATACCCCGTCTTCGAGAGCGTTTCCACTGTTAAAACATGGTCGCCCGGCGTCAGCAGAAACAAAACCTGAGCATTGCCCCTGCCCTCTGAAAGCCGTGTTCCGTCTAATGAAATGACATACTCCAATGAAAGCTGCCAAAAATCAACCGCCACAATCTGCGGCGCGCCTTCATAGCGCAGTGTTATCCGGTAGCTTGCCTTCCCATGCGGCAAAACAGACAAATCCCCCCGCTGCAGATTTGAAAATTCTCCGATATACGTCGGCTTATCCGCAACAAGCGCATCCGTAAGCAGCCAGCCGTCAATCAAAAAGACCGGATTATCCCGCTGTAAGTCCTGCTCATTTAACGTAATAATCCCGGATTTTCCATAAGGAGGCGGTGTCTGGTATTTATTGTCCGCATAAAAAAGCAGCGAAAAAAAGACCGCCAGCATCGTCATTACAATCAACGCCTGTCTCCACAAACTCCTTCGCCGTTTCATGCGCACCTCCTCCCTCCGGTTCCTCTTCCGTTTTTATTCTGCTTTTATTTGAAATCCGCCACACTATTTTCAGGCACAAAGCGATAGCCCTGTCCCCAGACTGTTTCAATATAGGAGTGCTCTTCACACGCCTTTTCCAGTTTCCGCCGCAGACGCGACATGTGTGTCTGTACCATCTGACCGCCATCCCAAGGCTGCCCGTTCCAAATCGCGCCAAAAATCTCTTCCGGCGTGAAAATATGTTCTGTCTGTTCTGAAAGTTTCCATAAAATATCAAACTCAACAGGCGTAAGAAAAATCTCATTTCCGTTAACCGTAACCCTGCGCTGTGTCAAATCCATGGAAAGTGCCCCATACGAAACTTTCATGCGTTCGGACACGGACAGCCGGATACGCGTTTCCACCTTCGCCCAAAATAGCGCAGCAGAAGTATCCTTTGTAATATAATCAATCCCGCCTGCCGCAAAACCTTCCACCTGCCTGTCCGGCTCGGTGACACAGCTTAAAAAGATAACCGGAGCAGATGTCATCCTGTGAAGTTTTTCACAGATATAAAAACCGTTTTCACCGGAAAGCATTACATCCAGCAAAACACAGTCGTACTGCTCCTTTGACGCCAGCTCCAATGCCGTCTCCCCGTCTTTTACAAACTGCACCATACAGCCGTGCGCACGCAGGATATCCGCCCAAAAGGCACCATCGGACGGTTCGTCATCCACCAGTAAAATCCGCCATGCCCCGTCGGCACGTTTTGTGCAATCCGGTGTCGTCGTCTGTATATCCGTCTTTGTTTTTTCCCGATTCAGAAAGCTCACGTAAACGTCCTGTACCTGACTGCGGCGCAGTCTTGACAGCGGAATACTGTGTCCGCTTTTTGTCACAATGCCGTTTGTATCAATCGCTTCAATATGATTGAGATTGACCAAATAAGAGCGGTGGATTTTTAAGAACTCAGGTCTTGCCAACAGTCTGTCCTCAAAATCCCCCAAGGCGGCTGTCACCTCACGGACTGTACCATCCGTCAAATAAAAGGACACTGTTTTATTGATAACTTCCACATATTCCAGCTTTTCAAAGAATACCTTGACGATACCTTCACGGTTTCTAAACACCAAACCCTGCTCTGCATCACAAGTCACTATCCGCATATGCTCCCATCCCCTTTAAGACCTATTCCTTAATACCATATCACAATTGGAGGATACAGACAAATGCAAATTTTAGTACGCATACAAATGATGTGCGCAAACAAGCCCGCAAAGCAAATTCGATAACGAAAAAACGGAGCTGCCAAAAAACAGCGACTCCGTTTTCATAATTTTATTCGTCTGGAAATTACATTTCGTCAGCAACCGCCTGAAGAACATCGACAATACCGACCATAAGCTCAGCAAGCGCTTCCGCATCCTCCTCCGTTATTGTGTCCTGTGTAATTTCCCCCATCTGCTCAATGATGTCATATGCCTGATTCATTGCATCCTCAATTTCCGGGTTTGCCGCAATTTCGTCACTGTTATACGCCTCCGCCACTGCGTCATAAGCCTGTGTCAAAAGACCGTAGTTTTCCTGCAGTGCCGCAAACGTTTCATCCGATACCATTTCCCCTTCTGCCGCCTGTGTACCTGTTTCCTGCGCCGGCTCCATTCCGTCTACAATCATCGAAAAAGCGTCAATCAGGTCAGCCATGGAATCGTTCAAAACGATTGCGTCGTCCTCCGTAAGCGTATCCTGCGTAATTTCCCCCATCTGCTCAATAATGTCATACGCCTGAGACATTGCCTCTTCAATATCCGGATTTGCTGCGATTTCATCACTGTTATACAATTCCGCTACCGCATCATGGTACTCTACCAAAATACCATAATTCTCCTGTAACGTTTCAAAGATTTCATCGGAAACCATTTCTCCCTCTGTCGTGTCCGGCGTATCCGCCTTCGTATCGTCTGCCGCAGGTGCTGTCTGTGCCGGAGCAGGCGTTGTCGCCGCAGGTGCCGCTGCAGGTGCTGATGCCGGCGTGTTTGCTCCCTTGTCGCCTCCGCACGCTGTTAATAAGCTTGCTGTCATTACAACTGCCAAAACTACTGATACCATTTTCTTTTTCATCGTGTTCTCCCTCTTCTTTCTTCAATAATACTTCTTGTTCTCTTTGCAGCAATTCGATTCCGCCCTTTTATGTAAGCTTAAAACTGCTACGGGAACAGTTTACAGGAACATGCCCCCAAAAGGACCGAATAAGCATGAATCGCCCCCCATTTGCATTGAATCGACACTTCCATCCAAAAAATGTACACATAAAATTATTTATATTACTGTGTAGAAAAAACGGGAAGGCAGGCAAAGCCGCTTCCCGTTTTTCACTGTGCATTATAGATAAAATCATCTTCAATAATTATGCAACATGCTTATAATTTTCAATTGCAATTTTGATTACACTTAATACGTCTTCTTTCGCCGCGGCTGCAATTACTGCCGAGCCCACATCGCCCATATCAAGTGCAAGCGTTGTATCATTGACTTCCGCAACTGAGAATGTCAATGCTAAACCATTTGTTTCATCCGTAATCGTAGCAAATTCATCCGTATATGTAATCGGACCTACGAAGCTGACGGCTGTCATATCACTGTTATCGCCAAAGATAATGACTGCATATTCACTTTCCGCATCCAGTGCCATGACTACCGGGGAGTTCGATGCGTCTACCCCGATAAATCCACCGTCTACCCATGAAGCAATTGCATTGTAATCTAATGTGTATTCCTGCTGCGAAGGTGCCGGAGCCGGTGCGGGTGTCTGCGTTTCCGGTGCCGGTGTTGCCGCCGCCTGATCAGGTGTTGCCGGAACCGGGGCTGTTTCCGCCGGGGCTGATGTTGTTACCGCAGGAGCCGGCGTTGTTACTGTCTGTCCCTGATTGTTTTCAACTGCAGGAATGATAAGTACCTGTGTGTTGTAAATGATATAATCATCTTTTACGACCGATGAATTTGCATTATAGATAACTCTCCACAGCTTCTCGTCGCCGTAAATCTTTTTTGCAATCTTGCTGAGATTATCTCCGCGCTCGACAGTATATGTGCTTTGTGCTCCCTCTGCCTTCACAGTCGAAGCGGGCACTGCCATGATTGTAAGCGCTAATGCGGCGGTTGCCAGTAAACCTTTTGCCAAATTCTTTCCCTTCATGTTCAAATCCTCCTAAATTTCAATATTTGCCGTGTTTTCCGGTATTCAAAATCAGTATACCGCAGTACTCTTGAAAAACAGACATTCTGACACGAATCGACTGGAAACCGTATTGAATCTACAGTGCTTCCTGTATATATTTACCAGCATTCCTCCCCGACAATATTCATGCTGTCCTGTCCCATAAAAGCCATTATCATAATCCCATGCATCTACGGCAAATCCCTGGTTTCCACGCGGTGTACTGACAAAAATGCGGCCCACGCCGCAATCACAAGCAGCATCCCGTAAAATGGCACGTTATTCACCAGCGTCGCCGAACCGATATTCCCCTGCGTCACAAACGTAACCACATACCTTCTTTGGATTTTTCATCAGCAGCTTTAAAATATCAAATTCCTTTGCCGTCAGCTCAATCTTCTCTCCGTTCTTCGATACGGAATAGTCACTCAAATTAATGGTAAACGCGCCCTTTGTGATAACATTGTTCGGCAAAAAACTGCTCGAAGGCGCATTTCCCGTCATACGTGGTTACGACCGCAAATTGCTCCGTTTCCAAAAAATTTTTCAGCATATCGCTGATTTCCACATCATCCTCAACCAGCAGGATTTTTTGTCGTGTCTTGTCGTCTGTTTTCTGCATGTGTTTAAATCTCCTCACTCCATATCTGATTCCAGTATACTACAAACCGTTTAAAACGTCATTTGATTTTGCAGCAGAAACGGTTCCAGAAAAGCGTTTCCTTTCCATTGCCTAAAGAAATAATTCATGGTAAGATTTTATTGGAAATAAAAGACTTTTTCATCATCTTATTTGAAAGGTAAAAAACGCTATGCTTACATTTGAAAAAAACACGCCGGAACAAACCGGTATCCCCAGTGATTGTATCATTCAGTTGGTAAAGCGGCTGGAAACACGGCAGATTCCCATGCACAGCCTTCTTCTGATGCACCATGACAGGCTGATTTTTGAAGGATATTATGCGCCCTGCACCGCAGAGAGTCTGCACCGTATGTTTTCCATCAGCAAAAGCTTCACCTCCATCGCAGTCGGTCTGCTGATTGACGAGGGGAAAATTGCATTGGATGACCCGATTATCCAATATTTCCCGGAAAAACTTCCAAAAAAAGTACACCCGTGGATTGCCCAAATGACGATTCGGGACATGCTGATGATGCGCACCTGTCATGCCTCTACCACTTATAAAATTAACATGTCCTCAGACTGGGTGGAAAGCTTTTTTACAACACCGCCCACACACCCTTCCGGAACACTGTTCCACTACGATACCTCTTCTGCCCACACGCTCTGTGCCCTGGTGGAAAAGCTGACCGGAGGTGATATGCTCGACTATCTCAAAAAGAAACTGGATGTTCTTGGATTTTCAAAGGAATCCTATATGATAAAAGACCCCTTCGGGGTATCAATGGGTGGAAGCGGCTTGGTTGCGCTCCCGTCAGATATGCTGAAATTTGCCTACTTTATCGCACACAAGGGACTCGTTTCGGGGAAACAGCTTATATCACCTTCCTATATCGACCTTGCCGTATCCCCCCTGACCGAAACCTGTATGACGGCACCCCTCCCAAGCGAAGCGCAAGGATACGGTTTACAGTTTTGGCGCAATGAGCGAAACGGATTTACGTGTTACGGAATGGGCGGACAGCTTATTATTTTCCTGCCGGATTACGAACTAATCTGCGTGACTACCGCGGATACGCAAAGGATACAAGGCGGTAATCAGCAGATTTATGATGCGTTTTATGAAGAACTTCTTCCCCATGTGCACAAATCCGCGCTTTCTGCTGACCAGGCGGCAGCGCAACGCCTGCAGGATACCTGCGCCGCACTTGCCATAACCCCTTTGGAAAGCGCTCCTGCACCAAAAATGCTTTGTGAAATAAATAACAAAACGTATCAGGTACGGACAGAAGGCTCCGATTTTCAGGCTTTCCGCATTTGCATCCAGGGGCAGACAGGCACTTTATCTTTTACCTGCAGGAACACGCCATATGAAATCCGATTTGGTATCGGCACAATACAGACAGGCACCTTCCCGATTTATGACCAGCGCTGCGCCGCAAGCGGTGCATGGCTTTTTGACGGTACGCTGTTCATAAAAGTGCATATTATTGATGCCTATGTCGGCAGCGTACAGTTCCAGTTATCCTTCCAGAATGACAAACTGGTGGTATTTATGAACAAGAAAGAAGAAAGTCTTTTCCATGAATTTAACGGACATCTTTACTGCGAAGCATCACAATGACTTTGTATCCGTAAAGGGTCAGGAAAAAGAGAATAATATGTATTCCCACAATATATAGAATATCCCAAAAAAATATGCTATAATAAGCTCTGTCAGGAAAAAATAATTACATTATACGGATAAAAAACAGGGAGGATTCTTATGTACATCACTTGCTTAGACCTAGAGGGCGTACTCGTGCCCGAAATTTGGATTGCATTCGCCGAGGCGAGCGGCATTCCTGAACTGAAAAAAACAACCCGCGACGAGCCGGACTATAACAAGCTCATGACATGGCGTCTCGGAATACTCAAGGAACACGGACTTGGTATAAAGGAAATCCAGGAAACTATCGCCAAAATAGACCCGCTCCCCGGAGCCAGAGCATTTTTAGACGAGCTGCGCTCCATCACGCAGGTCATTATCATCAGTGACACATTCGAGCAGTTCGCCACGCCGTTAATGAAAAAACTCGGCTGGCCCACCATTTTCTGCAACTCCCTTGAAGTTGCGCCAAACGGGGAAATCACGGGTTTTAAAATGCGCTGCGAGCAGTCAAAGCTCACGACCGTAAAGGCATTACAGTCCATCGGTTACGAAACAATCGCAAGCGGCGACAGCTACAATGACCTCGCCATGATAAAGGCAGGCAAAGCAGGCTTTTTGTTCAAAAGTACCGATAAAATCAAGTCGGACAATCCCGATTTGCCCGCATTTGAGACATACGGCGAACTGATGAACGCAATCAGAAAGGCTATGGAATAATCCATAGCCTTTTTCTCTTAATATTCCCGCTTTTCAATCAGCGCCTCCATATCCATACGGTAGTCAAAATACGTTTCCTCCACATACTGCACCTTTTCGACTGCCTCGCCGCGCTCCAGTTTTTGGACAATCTCCTCCACAAGCGGTGCCGTAATCGGATTGCACTCAAAATCCGCCACAATCTCGCCCTTCTGCACCAACCGCAGCGCATCGCGCATCGCGTCAAATGAGATAATAATGATATCCCCGTTTCTGCCAAGCTTCAGCCCTGCCTCCTTAATTGCCTCAATCGCGCCAAACGCCATATTGTCGTTCTCGCTGATTACCACATCAATATCGTCATACGTTTCAAGAAAATATTCCATCACCTCATACGCCTTTGCCTGCGTAAAATCCCCAGACTGGTATTCCAACATATTCCAGTTGGAATGCTGTTCCATAATCTGTGCAAAACCGGTCGTTCTCCCAATCTGTGCCGTAGAATTCAGGGAACCCTGCAATGTGACAATTTGAATGTCTTTATTTCCCCTGCCGCGTGACTCCAAATACTTTGCAAGCCACTCACCCGCATTTCTTCCCTCCTGCAAAAAGTCACTGCCCACCCGACATGTATAAAGACTCTCATCCTCCACCAATACATTCCTGTCTGCAATGATTACCGGAATATTGGCATCTTTTGCCTCCTGCAGCACCGTATCCCAACCTGTTTCCACAATCGGGTCCAGCACAATATAATCGACATCCTTTAAAATAAACTTCCGGAGCGCCTTCACCTGATTTTCCTGTTTCTGCTGTCCGTCCTCAAAAATCAGATAATAGCCTTTATCCTCCGTGAATGTATCCATATATGCCTTCGTGTTGGTCATACGCCAGTCTGATTCCGAGCCAACCTGTGAAATACCAATCACAATGTCGTCCTCGTCCGGCTGGCTCTCCGACTCCTGCTGCTGCACCGTATCGTCTTTTGTCCCACGACCGCATCCGGCAAGCAAAAACAGAAAACAACACAAAAAAGCAGACGCAAACAAGTGTTTTTTAATCCACGCAATCATGCCCGCCACCTCCCGCCGATAAAAATACCCCTGTCTTATGCACAATAACAAAGACAGGGGTAACAAAACCATATTATGCCTTCTTGCTTTCCTTGATTTTCGCAAAAATCGCCTGCAAAAGAATGAAGAAACATAACAGTATCGCCGTAATGATGTTTGCCCACGAGCTTACCAGCTTACCATTCGACTTAACCAAAGTTGAAATGGTACCATTGATAAGCACACCGACAAAGGAGCCAAGCACATTTCCCACACCACCGGTCAGAAGCGTTCCGCCGATAACGGAAGAAGAAATCGCATCCATTTCCAAACCGGTCGCCTGCGTCGTCGTACCGCACATCGTATTTAAACAGTAGCAGATACCGCCAATCGATGTCAGGAAGCTGCACAGCGTATAGGTCAAAAGCTTTGTTTTGCGGACATTCAAACCCATCAATGTCGCGGATACCTGATTGCCGCCCACCGCGTAAATGCTTCTGCCAAATTTTGTGTATTTCAGCATTAAGAACACCAAAACCACTACCAAAATTGCAACGACAACCGTCGGACGGATAAAGGGAACCTGATAAATACCCTTCTTGTTCGTATATCCGCCAAACGGAATATTAATCTTCGCATTCGAGATTGCCGTAAACAGTTTATCCGAAACAATACTTACCTGATCTTTACAGATGACTGCCGTCATACCTCTTGCAAAGAACATTCCCGCCATTGTAACGATAAACGGCTGGATTTCGAGATAAGCCACGCAATATCCCTGAACAACGCCAAACACGACGCCAATCACCAATACCAAAATCATCAGCACAGGACTGCTCATTCCCCACTGCTCCATGCCGACTGCCAAAAACATACAGTCCATCGCAATCAGGGAACCGACTGAAATATCAATGCCGCCTGTCAGCATGACACAGGTCATACCGCTTGCAACGGCTATCAGTCCCGCATTGTTAATCAACACGTTCAAAAATGTCTGAAGGTGGGTAAATCCCTTATCCGCATAGATAATGCAGCCGCCTAAATACATGACAACAAACAGGATAACCGTTATTGCCAATAAAATATTGTTGCCTCCAAGCTTTAACTTCTTCATCCTATGCCACCTCCTTTGCAACTGCCCTCTTCGCAGACAGCTTCTTGAAGTAATCTTTTACAGGCTGTGACTGGATAACTACGATTAAGATAACCACGATTGCCTTAAACACCGGAGCCTGAGCGGAAGAAACGCCCAAAGCATACAAGGTTGTGGTAATCGCCTGAATCGTATATGCACCGATGATGGAACCGGCAAGATTGAACTTACCGCCGCCAAGACTGTTACCGCCAAGCGCCACTGCAAGAATGGCATCCAATTCCATATTCAGACCAATGTTATTGGTATCTGCGGAATAAATCCTACAGGTTGCAACCAAACCGGCAATACCTGCACACAAGCCACAAATCACATAACATAAAAGAATAATCTTTGCGGAATTAAAACCGGAAATCCTTGAAGCCCTTTTATTAATACCGACACTTTGAATGTATGTACCAAGAGCTGTCGATTTTAATACGACAGATGCGATTGCAACACAGACTGCCGCAATGATAATCGGTGTCGGAATGATACCGCAGTATGCGCCGAAAAACTGGAACGAAGGCACACGCACATACACGATATTGCTGTTGCAAAGCAGAAGACCGATTGCCCTGCCCGCAGACCATAAAATCAATGTCGCGACCATCGGCTGAATATTCATGTATGCTACCAAAAAGCCGTTAAACAGACCGCAGACACAAGCGATTGCAATACCCGCAAGCATACCTACCCAAAGGGGAACGGCATAATTGCTCACGTTCGTCACACCATAACCGGCAAGCAGCATACAGCACATTCCTCCGGACAGACTCATCACAGAACCTACGGAAATATCCGTACCTGCGGAAGCGGACACCACAAGCGTCATACCGATTGCCAAAATGGCAACCTCGCTGCCTCGATTTAAAATATCAATCAAACGTCCATATAAAATACCGTTATTAATACTGATTGAGAAAAAGCCAAACGCAGGATTCCCACTTGCAATATCGTAAACCACGTTAATCATCATTACGAGAATCATACTGAAAATCGGTAAAAACAGCTTCATTTTTGTAATTTTTTTGATTTTATCCATTATTTTCCACCTCCCGCAATTGCTTTCATAACACCCTCCTGCGTCAGGTCGTCGCCGCTGATTTCCCCAACTTTAGCGCCGTCTCTGAGCACTGCCATACGGTTGCAGGTTCGAAGCATTTCCTCAATTTCCGAAGAAATAAACATCACACTCTTTCCCTCATCCGCAAGCTTGAGCACCAATTTCTGAATTTCAGTCTTGGTTCCGATGTCGATACCACGGGTAGGTTCATCCAAAATCAGGAAATCCGGATCGGTCGCAAGCCATCTTGCCAAAATCGCCTTCTGCTGGTTTCCGCCGGAAAGCTGCTTAATCAAAGTTTCCCTGCTTGCTGTCTTAATCTGCAGCATTTCAATAAACTTATCTGCAATTTCAATCTGCTTTGACATTGGAATCTTTTTAAATATACCCTGTTTTGCCTGCATGGCAAGAATAATGTTTTCACGCACGGACAAATCCCCGATAATGCCTTCTGCTTTTCTGTCATCCGGCAAAAGACCCATGCCAAGGTTCATGGCATCAATCGGGTTCTTAATCATTACTTCCTTCTCCTTTACCTTTAAAGTACCTGCATTTGCCCTGTCCGCCCCATAAATTGCGCGTGCCAGTTCGCTTCGTCCGCTTCCCAAAAGTCCGGTCAGTCCAATAACCTCCCCTTTATGAATCTCCAAATCAAACGGTTTGATTGTTCCAGAATGACCAAGTCCCTTTGCGTCAATGACAAGAGGTTCCTTCGACTTGTCACCGCTGCCCTCCTGCTTGATGCTTGCAAGATCGTCAAAATCCTTACCCATCATAGCTGCAACCAGCTTCACACGCGGCAGCTCGTCAATACTGTATTCCCCCACAAGCGTACCGTTCCTAAGAACCGTGATACCATCGCAAACCTCATAAACCTGCTCAAGGAAATGTGTAACGAACATAATGCCAACGCCCTTCTCACGAAGCCTTCTCATCATGACAAAGAGCTTTGCCACCTCATTATCATCCAGTGAAGAAGTAGGCTCATCCAAAATCAGCACCTTACAGTCCATATCCACCGCACGCGCAATTGCAATCATCTGCTGCAGTGCCAATGAATACTCTTCCAGATTCTGCGTCACGTCAACGTCCAAATCCAGCTCCTTCATCAGGTTCGCCGCCATCTCATTCATTTTCCTTCTGTTTACCGTATGGAATTTTGTCATCGGCTCCCTGCCGATAAACAAATTCTCCGCAACAGAAAGATTCGGGCACAGGTTTACTTCCTGATAAACCGTCGAAATTCCTTTGCGCTGGGCATCCAAAGTATCCTTGTTCACAATCGGACCGTCAATGCCGTCCAAATAAATTTCTCCGGCCTCAAACTTGTTTACCCCGGTAAGACATTTAATCAGTGTGGATTTTCCGGCGCCGTTTTCGCCCATGAGTGCACGGATTTCTCCTTTTCTCAGATTAAAATCCACATTTTCCAACGCTTTTACACCGGGGAAGGTCATACAGATTCCTTTTGCGCTTAAAACAATATTATTTTCCATAAAAATCCCCCATTCTTACCAATGTCAGTATCTCCTTCCAGAGTTTTTCTTTCCGGGTATTATTTTTTGTTAAAATATGAGGGGAGAAAAACCCCATCCCTTTCGGGATTTTCTCCCCTCATATACCATTACTTATATCATTCCTTACTTTAATCCGTAAGAATTAGTAAGCACGGCCATCCAATACTTCCTGGCTCATGGTTACTGCATATTCGCTTGTGATTCCAGGTGCTACGAAAGCCTGGTCCTCAACGAGTGTCCATGCGTCAACTGCTTCGCCTGCCTCAAGCTTCTTGATAACGCCTTCTGCGAAACCAGCCTGAAGAGGATTACACTCTACGTTGCAGGTAATCTTTCCGTCTAATGTGTACTGAAGTCCGTCATGTGTAGCGTCGAATGAGATGATTGTTACATCGCCGTCAACACCGTATGTAATTCCTGCTGCGTCCATTGCGTCCATCGCGCCGTATGCTTCGTTATCGTTCTGGCATACAACTACGTTGAAATCGCTGTAAGACTTAATGAATGACTCCATAACTTCCTGACCGCCTGCCTGTGTGAAGTCACCTGACTGAGAGTCAAGAACAGTCCAGTTTGAGTTCTGGGCAACGATGTTGTTGAAGCCCTCTGTACGTCCAAGTGTTGCAGAAGCGCCTACAGAACCTTCAATTACAAGAATGTTTGCATCTTCGCCGTTTAAGTACTCAGCAAGCCAGTTACCTGCCGCCTCACCCTCAGCAACCATATCGCAGCCAAGAGCTGTTGTATACAGAGAAGGATCCGCATCTACCGCACGGTCTACGATAAGAACCGGAATACCTGCATCCTGTGCTTCCTGAAGAACGGTATCCCAACCTGCAGACTGAATCGGACCGATGCAGATATAATCCAATTCCTGCTCAATAAATCCACGAACAGTCTCAATCTGAACAGCGTGGTCATTATCGCAGTCTACGAATGATAACTCATATCCGTTTGCCGCGCTGAATGTATCCTGATAATTCTTTGTGTTTGCTGCACGCCAGTCTGACTCATGTCCAACCTGTGCAAAACCAACCTTAATTACGTCGCCGCTTGCTGCAGGCTCTGCTGCTGCCTGTGTCTCAGCCGGTGCCTCTGCAGGTGTTGTCTCAGCCGGTGCCGCTGCCTGTGTCTCAGCCGGTGCCGCTGCAGGTTCTGCCGGTGCAGGTGCTGCTGCAGGCTCAGATGAATTACCGCATCCTGCAAGCATTGTTGCTGTCATTGCTACGCACATAAGTGCGCCAACCAATTTCTTTTTCATAAATAAATTCCCTCCATTAAATAAAAATTATTTCGTAACCGTTTTCTGATTACGAAATAATTATAACTTATATTTTCCTTTATGTATACTGTTTATTTAAGAAATTTGTATATTTTTTTATTTTATTTTCATAATTTGCCTATATTTTTAGTAAAAACGTTCAATATTTTACGAAAAAAGGTTATTTTTTTACGGCGGGAACCGTAACCCAAATACACGTCCCCTCTCCATAAACACTCTCAATCCGCAGCCCGTACTGCTGTCCGTAATTCAAACGAATGCGTTCATTAACATTAAATAATCCAAATCCACCCTTTTCCTTCGTGCGTTCCATTTCTCCGGTAATCATCTTTCTTACCTCTCTTAAACGCCCCTCTTTCATGCCAATCCCATTATCCTGAACCTTAAATTCCAAAAGACCTTCCCGGATGCAGCCCGAAACACGGATGTGCCCCAGCCCGCGCTTTCCCTTTATTCCGTGATAAAGCGCATTCTCGACAAGCGGCTGGAGAGTAAGTTTTAATATTTCGCAGTCATAAACCTCCTCATCCATGTCGATTTCATAAGTCAGAATATCACGGTAACGAAACTGCTGGATTTGCAGATAACTGTTGATATGCGCTTCCTCGTCCTTTACGGAAATGTAATCCTTGCCTTTGCTGAGCGTTGTCCGGAAAAAGTCAGAGAGCGCCGACACCATGTTCACAACCTGCTGTGTCTCATTCGACTCCGCAAGCCAGATAATATTGTCAAGTGTATTATACAAAAAATGCGGGTTAATCTGCTCCTGAAGGAGGCGAAGCTCCGCCGCCCTTAAATTCAGCTCCTCGACACGGATGTCCTCGACAAGCTTTCCGATTTCCTCTACCATTCGGTTAAAGCTTGCATTTAATACCGCAATCTCATTGAGATTCTCCTCATGGGCACGCGTCTTAAAGTCCCCGCGTCCTGCCTGCTCCGCGGCATGACACAGGCGGAGAATAGGAGCTGTAATTCCCTCCATAATCTTACGGCTGATGGTCAGCGCACCTGTCAGAATAATAATAAGCAGCACACTTGTAATGGAAATCGCCTGCTCCACATTACTGCGGATTCCCTCCCGCAGTGTCTCCATATTTCGCATCTGCTCATAAATATAAAACTGGATTTCCTCCTGTATCAGCTCCGTAAGCACCCGGATGTTCAGGTCAAGGCGTTCCATATTCGTCTCATAGCTCCCGCTGACCAAAGCGGACTCCTCAATTTCGATTACACGGTCCCGAAGCGTATTGAGACTTTTTATAATACCGCTCAGCCTTGTTCGCGCTGCCGCAGTGTCCGCCTCCTTTGACAGCATTCCGAACACTTCCCGCGCTTCATCAATCATCTGGACCGGCTTTTTCGTATCAATGATTTCGTTTGCCCGCTCCGCATTTACCACAATGATGTACATGGAATAATCAAGGTCGTCCTTGAAATTAATATTATATGCATTTGCCTTTGTTATTTTTTCCACAATCTCATCATACTGCCCCGATACACTGTTAATCATGACAAGCAGATACATAATCAGGACGGTAAGTGGCAAAAGGCATACCAAAAGCAGCATATAAAGCCTGTTTTTCAAAGAATAACCCCTTTTTTCCTGTTCCATGTCCAATCCTTTCTTTGGCATTAATGTGCGCGGTATTCCTTCGGCGTGCAGTTTTGCGTCTTTTTGAACAGACTTCCAAAATAATGCGCATCCTTATAACCCACCTCATAGGCAATCTCCGTGCTCTTTTTGGAAGTGGTTCGAAGAAGCTCCTTCGCTTTTTCCATGCGGATTCTGGTGAGATATTCAATAAAGGTCTCTCCAAGCTCCTGGCTGAAAATGGCGCTGAAATGATTTGGGCTTAAATTGACACTTGCCGCAACGGTATTCAGAGAAATATCATACTCATGATAATGTGCTTTAATGTAGTCCTGCGCCTGCTTTAAAACCATATCATATTTCTTCGGAAGCGCCTTTTCCCGAAGGTCAACCGCCTTTTCAAGAAGCTTCTTCAGGTAAATTTTCGTGTCCTCAACCGAAGAGAATACTTTCATAAATTCCTGCTCGTCACCGTAGAGCGCCGCAAGCTCCTGCTTTTTATACCCCATCTTTTGGGAAAAATTCATTGTAATAATATAAACGTCCATCACCACATACTGCCGGAATAAAATGGAGCGGATATTTTTACCTCCCACCTTGTCAAAATAAGTATCAATAAAAGCAGCGGCATCCTCTTTTAATCCTGTACTTAAAAACTGCTCTAAAGCCCTTCTGTCCGTCTGCAGCAGATTCAGGCTTTCAAGGTCGAGCGCTGCCTCTTCATCCGCATTTACCTGATAAATCCTGTCCCGTTCCTCCAAAAAGCGATGTGCAAACATTTTGTTTGCTTCCTCATAGCAGACACTGAGGTCCCCAAGACGCTCCGTGCCTCTGCCAAGCACACCGAAATACTGCGCATGGTTTTCGGTTTTCACAAGCTTTCCGATTTCCGCTTTGATATCGTTTTCCAAATTCCTTAAAGGATATTCTTCCGTGCCCTTTAAGAGAAACCAAAATTCTTCCCTTCCCCGGTCGGCAATTTCAATATTCGGGACAATCTCCGCAAGCCTCCGGAAGCCTTGCCTGATTCCCTCAATACGGCTATGCGCTTCGTCCACATCGTCCCCTAGAAAAAGCTGTAACAACAGTAAATTATATTCCGATGCCGCAAGCTCCATGCCAAGCTCCCGTCCCTCCTTCAGAAGCAGCGATACACTCATGTTTCCCGAAACAAGCCTTCTGAAAAACTTCATTTTTGCGTCGAGGCTGTCCTTTGCGGAAACCTTCTCCTGTTCCTCCAAAATCATTTTTTCAACCCTGTGCAGCGTTTCAATCAGCTTTGCACTTGTAACGGGCTTTAACATATATTCCGCAATTCCAATATCAATTGCTTCCTTTGCATAGTCAAATTCATCATAACCGCTCAGGATAATAATCTTAATATCGGGAAGCTCCGCCTTCACAAGACGGCTTAACTCCAGCCCGTCCATGAACGGCATTTTGATATCCGTAATCAGGATATCGGGTTTTTTCTGTATAATCAGCGGATAGGCAAGCTCACCGTCCGCAGCGTCTCCGGCAAATATAAAATTCTCCTTCTCCCAGTCAATATTCTTCTTAATGCCCTCCCGCATAATCATTTCATCTTCTACCAAAAATATTTTCAGCATCGTCAGCCTCCATTCCGGGTCACTGCTCACTCCACGGACTAAACTGCCTCGTACATTTGTTCAAACATGTCGCCTGCTATGACATATACATTATGCAAGTCATCCTTACGTACCGCAAGGTAATCGCCCGCACGTCCAAGCATATAATTCTCCTCATCCCATTCCGTAAAAACCTTAACCCTGTGGTTTAACGGCTTAATATAAATCTCAATGCCGTCAGTGGCAATGCATGTCTTGGCATACGGGATAAGTGAAACGTTTTTGTCATCAAACGAAGTTTTGACCATCGGCTTGTACTCTCCCTCAAACAAATAAGGCTCATCCAGCATGCGGTTGCTCTTCTTAAAATGCTCCTCCGCAATCAGGCGAACCTCTCCGCCCATTCCGATTGTAATATACATATCGTCCTTAACCGGCATATCAAGGTCGCCCTCAAGCGTACGAATTGTGACCTTTGTCCCTGTCTGAAATACGTCGGACGCCTTCACATATCCAAGCCGCAGATTCTTTCTCCGGTATGCGCGCATTTGTGACAGGTCTGCCCTATAGTCCTTTGCGTAAATAACCTCCGATTCCTCAAAATACGCCTTTAACCGCTTTTTAAAAAAATCACCAAGCTTTGACGCGGCATCATATGCGGACTGATATTCATCAGAATACTCCCGCTGCAAAAGCTCCAGTTGGATTAATCCCCCTGCCTTCTCAACATGACCGCCGCCCGAGCCGATTTTATCTGTCAGATAATCCGCAAGCTCACTTGCCCGCGTTTCCTTGCGGCAGCTTCGTACCGAAAGCTTCACGCCTACCGGCAGGATACTGTATACCACACAGAAATCCACCGCATCCACTTCCAACATCATATCGCCGATAATCCCTAAAATATTCGGGTCACAGGCTCTCGCCTTAATCACGGCATACCGGTATGTTTCCTCATATTCGTATCTGCAAAGCGCCTCGCCCGCAATCTCAAGCTCCGAGAGGGAAAGATTGGCGTTGCGGAACATCGTAATCTTACTTCTGTCAAAAGCCGCATCATCGCGCAAATCCCTGTCAAGAGGATGATAAATTTCCGTAAACTGGTTTGTATCCATCATTAACCCATAATAGAGCGCAGTCGCAAGGCTGCGTTCCTCATTGATATTTATGCCCTCCTGCTCCAACAGTACACGCACCAATGTTGAGCACGAACCAAGGCTGCTTCGCACATCGCTCATAGGCGGAAGCGGTCCGCTCACCTGATGATGGTCAATAACCGCAACCTCCTTCGCGTCAAAATGCGTAACGTTGCCCTCGTCATACTGGCAGTCCACGGTTATCAGAAGATCCGGTGCATCAAGCTTCGTCACATACTCTATTGGAATTGCAAGCTCACGCAGCATGAGCACCAGATTGCTTTTCTGTATGACAAATCTTCCCCCATAAATAAACCGTACATTTTTCCCATGTTTTTTAAAATAAATATAGAGCCCGTAACCGCTCGCAATCGCGTCCGCATCGGGATTGTCATGACATTGGATTACAATTGTTTCATACTGCAGCAGACTGCTTAATCTCATTTTCCCACCCTCATCCTTCGTCCGTCCGGACAATTCGGTTTTCTGACAACATTTTAACATAGTATACCAAACGCCAATACGATTTGCAAGCCGTCTTACCCACGATAAGACGGCTTGCGCTGTAAATATTCATATAATTCCCTGTTCTCTGGCTCCCAATCCGCAAAGTGTTCCCGGCAGCAGATGACGCTTTCACATTTCGATGCAAGCTCCTTCGCGGATGCAAGACGCTCCATACCTATACGCTGTGTTGCTTTGACATTGACAAGTTTTGCGGCAAGTGCCTTCGCTACAGGATAATCCATATCGTTTTCAAAAAGAATGCCCGTCGCAAACGCAACTCCCCTGCGCTGCAGCCTGCGAAACGTCTCCTGTCCCGAAGCTGCACCCGCAAGCACAAATACTTTCGGTTCACCCTTCGGCATTTCAAGCTCCATACCGCAAGTCGTCTCGTCAAAACTTCCCGTTGTCACACCAAAAAGCGTTTTCATGTAATTTTCCCGAAAAATTTCCTGCGGCGTTCCAAAACGCTCCACACAATGCTCTCCGACGCAGATTATCCTGTCCGATATTTTTTTCGCCAAATCCAGTTCATGGAGGGACATAATAACCGACAGCTTTTTTTCACGTGCCATATTCTGCAAAAGCTGCAAAAATTCAAGCTTATGCCTGATATCAAGATATGACGTCGGCTCGTCCAGCAGTATAATATCGGGTTCCTGGCAGATTGCCCGTGCAAGCATGACACGCTGCCGCTGCCCGTCACTGATTTTTGCAAAATCCTCGTCGGCAAACGCCGTAATCCGAATAAGCGCCATCGCCTCCTCAACCTTTTGCCTGTCTTTAGCACAAAGAATCCCAAACCGCCCCGTATAAGGATAGCGTCCCGTTGCGACCACATCACGGCAGGTCATCAGCTCTGTGCGAAGCCGCTGCGTGAACACAACCGATAATTTTTGGGAAAGCACCTTTTTGCTGATAAGTGAACGGTCTGTTTTATCAATGTAAACGGTTCCCGCAATCAGCTTCAGCTGCCCTGCAATGCTTTTTAAAACAGTGGACTTTCCTGCCCCGTTTGGTCCGATTAACGTTAGGATTTCCCCGCGGTTGACTCCAATTGCAATGTTTTCCAAAACTGTTTTTTTGGGATAACCTACGGATAGATTTTGAGTATATACATAATAGTCCGCCATAGTTTTATGCCCTTTGCTTTCTTAAAAGAATAATAATGACAATCGGCGCGCCAAACACTGCAGTCACTGTGCTGATACTCATCTCCGTCGGCGCAAACAGCGTGCGCGCCAAGAGGTCGCAGAACAGGCAGAACACGCTGCCGCCCAAAAAGCACGCAGGTATCATTAAAATCGGCTTTGCCGTCCCGAAAAGCCGTTTCACCAAATGCGGTACTGCGATTCCCACAAAGGAAACCGGTCCCGCAAACGCCGTAATGCACGCCGCAAGCATGCTGGACAAAAGTACGAAGCAAACCCGCAGCAGCTTCAAATTGACCCCCATATTCTGCGCGTACATTTCCCCCAGCCGGTATGCGCTAATCGGCTTGGAAAGCAGAAAAATAAATAGCGCCGCAGCAAACACCAAAACAGACATCACTGCCACATTTTCCCACGTAATACCCGAAAAACTCCCCCGCGACCAGTTGTGCAGATTAACAATATCCGAATCGTCCGCAAACGTGACAATGATGTCCGTTACCGCCGAGCAGATATACCCTATCATAACGCCGCCCACAATCAGCATGGACATTTTATCCACAACACGCGCCATAATCAGCACAAAACCCATCGCAAGCAGCGCGCCTGCAAACGCCGATGCAATCATCACGGCAGAACTGATGCTTGCCACCCGTCTTGCCGCAAACACCAGCAGCAACGCCACAGTCAGCTTTGCACCGGAAGAAATCCCCAGTACAAACGGACCGGCAATCGGATTATGGAAAAAGGTCTGCAGCAAATAACCCGAAAGCGCAAGCGCGCCGCCAAGCACAGCCGCGGCAGCTGTGCGCGGCAAACGGATCTGCCACAAAATCGTCCGTGCCGTCACGTCCGCCCCCCGGCCCGCAAAAATTTCCAGGACATCCGCAAGCGGTATCCGGACACTGCCTATTATGACATTAAGCACGGCCGTCAGTACCAGCAAAACCGCAAGCACCGCAAAGGCAAAAACAGCTCTTGTTCTTCTCACTTTTATCGCCTTACTCCCTTCTGGTACAACTGCTTACTCAATCCGGTACAGACAGGTCGTCGAAGGCGCCTCTTCATTCAGTACCGCATAAATATCCCTAAGCAGCCCCGCTGCCGACATGGATTCCTGATACAGGTTTTTCGGCACACACCATACATGGTTTTCTTTCACGGCATTAAAATCCCCAAGCAGGGGCTCTTTCTCCAGCAATGCCTCCAATGTCTCATATTCATTGCCGATGGTGCTGTTATAAATCAGGTAATCAGCGGATTTTGCACGCGCATAAAACGCTTCCATCTGCATAGTAATGGAAGAGCTTTTCTTATCGTCCGTCTCCAAATCGGAAAATGCATACGTCGCCCCCGCTGTTTCGATAATCTTTACCATATAGTCGGACGGACTGCGCACACTTGCCGCACCGTTTTCCGTCAGATAAAACAGAACGACTGTCTTATCGCTTTTTTGCACCTGCTTCTCAATTTCCGCAAACGTCCCTGCCTGCGCGTCAAAAATCTCCTGCGCCTGCGCTTCCTTTCCAAGCAGCGCGCCGTACAGCTTTACCCACTCAATCCTTCCAAGCGGATGCGATTCGCTGCTCGCATAGTCCACAAGCACTGCAATACCAAGCTGCTCAAGCTGTTCCTTAACCTCGGGCGTATGTAAAATCATTGTATTTTCAATTGCAAGCGGACAGCCCTTCGATAAAATCAGCTCATAATCCGGTGCGCTGTACTTGCCCGCATAAAGCATTGCACCGCTTTCGACCGCCTGCTTTGCCTCCTCTATATACCATCCGTCCGCGTCCGCACCGGAAAACGTTATCGTGTCAAGCGCGTCAAGCGAGCGGAACATATCCATCACGGCAGTTGCCGCCAAATATATACCGGACACGGGCTGATTTATGACAGTAATGTCACTTTTTAATTCCTGCGGTGCTTCGTAGTTTTCGGGTACAATCAGATATTGTGCTTCCCCTGATACGGTAATCAGGCGAAACCCATCCTTGTAATTTTCGATTGTAAAGCCTTCGGCATATGCCAGCTCCGTATACCCCTGCCACTGTAAGCCTTCAATCTGCGTATGGTTATCTGTTTTATTTTCCGCCGTTATTTCTGCCGTATTTCCCATTGTCACGGAAGCGCTATCCCCTGCGCAGGCGGTCAGTGCACATATGACGGCGGCACATACACACGTGCGCAGCACAAAACGCCTACTTTTTCCTGCCCGTACCATAAATCGCCACCGTCGCTCCGGTTATCGCCGCAATTAAAATTAAAAATACCAAATTCCAGTCCATACCGTCACCCTCTTTCCGATTGTCCAAAGCCTTCTCATTCCCCTGCGCAAACACAAGCGCATATTCAACCTCATGCGGCGTTCCCATCGCCGTAGTGTCCGCTGTCACGTTCATTTCCCTGTCAAAGCACATGACAGGAATATGAAACGTGGAATTGCCTTCCGTGTTGATTGGAAAATATTTTTGTCCGTTCACAATCATGTAATCATAATTGGGACTGCTCCATATAAGTTCCGCCGTCGCCATCCCATCCGCAACCGTTACCCTTGCCGGGGACGCTACCGAAGCTTTTCCGCTTCCGCCGCTTAATGTTACTTCTATATGGTATTCACCGTCCGCAAGCACGGAACGCTCCTGCTGCACCGTCTCTGACACTTGTGTCGTATCTTCCTGTGTATGCGGTTCGGTTTCCGACACCTGTGTCATATTTCCCGTATGTGGTTTTTCATACTCGGGCAGCGTAATTAACAGTGCGTCCGCCTCAAGTGAAGAAGCTTCAAAAACAACCTGATGGTCATACCACTTTTCCTTGCGCCTGCTAAAACCGGTACATTCAAGCGGCTTGTCAAGCGCTTCCACCTTTACCGTATAAGTATACGCGCCGTCTGCGTCCTCCACATACTCGGCGTATTCCGACTCAGGTGCTTTGACAGCCTCCTCTCCGGTTCCCATAAACAGCCGCAGATAACCCTTGCCGCCAAGTGTCAGCACTGCCGACATTTCACCATCCTGCACGGTGAGCTGCGCTTTCACAATCCGGAACATGGACGAGCTGCTGTCCACCGTAATGTCATAAGTTCCGTCAATAATGTCGCTTCCATATACCGCAATCATGTCCTCTGTTCCGACCTGCTTTGCAGGAGCCTTCTCATCCTCGCCTGCAACCATACCATCCGTATGCGTTTCGTCCTCTGCCTCCGCCGCATATAAGTTTACCGATGCGAAACCAACGCTCACACCGGCAAACACCAATAAGCCTGCAAGCAGAAGTGCCCTGATGCAATTCCTTCTGTTTTTCAAACCTTATTCTCCCATCCTTCTTATTCTGTTATACTATCTACTGCATCCTGCGTATGTGACACGTAAAGCCTGCAGATATCGTCATTTTGTCCAAGCCCCTCAAGCAGGCACGTTACCTCATATCCCGCCGCCGTAAAGCAGGATTTCCATGAATCGTCCCCGTCTCCGGCCATATCATTTGTCGCATGGTCACCTGCCACGACCATCAAAGGCTCCAGCACAACCTTTGTATAGTCCCCATTTGCGCCGACTGCCGCAAGCACATCATCAAGCGAAGGCTCCGCCTCCACCGTTCCGATATAATAATTGTCATAACCTTTTTTGGAGAGCGTCTCCTGCAGCTTCGGATAAACACTGTTCGCATCCGCCTCCGTCCCGTGCCCCATAAAGCAGATTGCAGTCTGCCCGTCATCATAATCCGCCGTATGCGCCGCAATCGCATCCGCAACCGCGTCAAAATCCGCATCGTCTGCCAAAAGCGGTGCACCCAAAACAACCGTCTCAAACTGCGCCTCATAATCGGCAAGCTCTTCGGCAAGGTCTGTGTACTCATATCCGTCCATCAGGTGCGTCGGCTGCACTACAAGCGTCGTAATGCCGTCCGCAACCGCACGGTCAAGCGCCTCCCCAACATTGTCAATCAAAAGTCCGTCACGCTCCGCGAGCTTGTCAATGATAATCTGGCTTGTAAACGCCCTGCGCACCTCGTACTGTGGAAACGCAGCCGCAATCGTGTTTTCGATTGCGCCAATTGTCAGGTCACGGCTGTCATTGTAGCTTGTACCAAAGCTTACGACCAATATTGCCTGTTTTTTGTCCTTCACCGCTTCCGTCTGCGCCGCTTCCGTCCCTGCCACGGTTTCCGCAGGCGGTTGTACCTGTGACGCCGGATCCGGATTTTCCAACACTGCAGCCGGTTTGTCCACATTGCCGCAGCCAAAACAAAACGCCATGCAAAGCACTGCCAAAGTCAATAAAACCACCAATTTGTTTTTCATACATCTTTCCTCCGTTTTCCTTGTTTTTCGTTTGCAGACTGAATATCAGAATAACTCCAATCCCCGCGAAAACCAAAGCCGCCCGCCGTCCCAAAACCATGGCACGGCAAAAAAGCGCCAAAACGCAAAAAAGACGTACAGCCAGTTACTCGTGGCTTGGAATCTATCCTGTACCACAAAAGGCAGGTCTCCTGACTTATAGCTCCACGCGTCTGTCCGCCTTCCCAATTTTCATCAGTGACATGTTTTGACAGCCGCTCCCTAATTACAGTGACGAGTTCGTACAGGACTTGCACCTGTTTCCCTTTTCACCAGAGCATAACCGATGTTACCGTACGGACACACCGGTTACCTCTGACACCTTTTGCAAAATGCCGCCATTGTGGCAGCACACCCTATTCAATTCTTACAATCCACCATACCACATTTTGCCAATTCCTGCAACAGATTACTTTTTCTGTGCCAAATCAAATTCATCAAGCACACTCTGCTCCGGCGCGGGCGTTGCCAGGCTCACAACAACTATAAATACACAGGCTACGATAAACGCAGGCAAAAGCTCATAAATATCCCACGCGCCGCCCAAAGGACGCACAAGGTATTTCCATATAAAAATCATCAGACCGCCCGACACCATTCCGGCAAGCGCGCCAAAACGGTTCGCGCGTCTCCAAAACAGAGAAAACAGTACCACCGGACCGAAAGCCGCGCCAAAACCTGCCCATGCAAAGGAAACAATGCCAAAAACGGAGCTGTTCGGATCCCTTGCCAGTATCACCGCAAAAACGGAAATCACAAGCAGTGTAATCCGCGCCGCAGCCATACCGCCCCTGTCGTTCGTTTTCAGCTTTTCGCCAAGCAAGTCTGACGAAACCGCCGAGGATGCCGCAAGAAGCTGCGAGTCCGCCGTGGACATGGTAGACGCCATAATGCCCGCAAGGATAACGCCTGCAATGAGTGCCATAAGCACACCGTTTTGACTCATCAGGTCAGCCGCTTTTACAATAACCGTCTCTGAATCCGCACCCGAAAGCATATCAATTGCCCCCTGTACGCTCATACTGTAACCCACGATACCAAT
This sequence comes from Lachnospiraceae bacterium UBA7110, assembly GCA_002492295.1. Classification (GTDB taxonomy): domain Bacteria; phylum Bacillota; class Clostridia; order Lachnospirales; family Lachnospiraceae; genus COE1. Next base: position 12,569 of record DKYC01000131.1, on the reverse strand, counting down.
CAGCACTGCCACAGCCATTGAAATAATAACCCACACAATCGCTACACGTCTTGAGATGTACAGCTTTTCCTCGTCCTCAATCGCCATAAAGCGAAGTAAAATATGCGGCATTCCAAAATACCCAAGTCCCCACGCCAGCGTTGAAATAATCGTAATAATCCCGTACGGCGAGGATGTCCCGTCCGCTGCGTGATGCGTCGCAAACATTGTCAGATAACCGGAAAGCGACCGCGCATTGTCAAGCACCACATCAAATCCGCCTGCCACATTCACACCAAACAAAAGTACCACAATCAACGCAACCGTCATAATAATGCTTTGAATCAAATCCGTCGTGGACGCCGCCAAAAAGCCTCCCAGCGTCGTATAACCCACAATGACAATCGCACTGACAATCATTGCCGCCATGTAATTCACGCCAAAAAGGCTCGAAAACAGCTTCCCGCACGCCGCAAATCCCGATGCCGTGTACGGGATAAAAAAGATAACGATAACAATCGCCGCAATATACAAAAGCGAATTGCTGCTGTCATGATATCTGTTCTTAAAGAACTGCGGCAGCGTAATGGCGTTGTCCGCGATTTTGGAATACCGCCGCAGCTTCTTTGCCACAATCAAAAAATTCAAATAAGTGCCTGCGGCAAGCCCGATAATCGTCCATCCCGCGTCCGCAATACCACTCAGGTAAGCCAGTCCGGGGATTCCCATTAGCAGATAGCTGCTCATGTCCGACGCCTCCGCACTCATCGCCGTGACAAACGGACCAAGCTTTCTTCCTCCAAGATAAAAGTCGTCCGTGTTTTTGTTTTTCTTGGAACAGCGGTATCCGATATAGAGCACCAGCCCTAAATAGAGCACAATCGCAATCAAAATACAAATCTTCGCCTGCGTCATTTTCAACTCCTCCTCGTTTTTCCTTCTCGTTTGTTTTCTTATCGCTTTGGTAAGCCTATCTGTTCGAGTATAACAGAGAAAACGGCGCAGTTCAAGAAATTTTTATACCTTCCCCAAAATCTGCCGCGCCACATAGACGCCGCTTGCCGACGCGTGCGAGAGTGAGTGCGTCACGCCGCTGCCGTCGCCGATTACATAAAGCCCTTTATGGCGGCTCTCAAGGTTCTCATCGATGTCAACCTCCATATTGTAAAACTTCACCTCCACGCCATAGAGCAGTGTATCATCGTTCGCCGTCCCCGGCGCAATTTTGTCAAGCGCGTAAATCATTTCGATAATCCCGTCCAAAATACGCTTCGGCAGTACAAGGCTCAAATCACCCGGCGTCGCCGCAAGCGTCGGTGTCACAAGCCCTTCCTCAATGCGCTTCATGTTGCTTCTTCTGCCGCGCACCAAATCGCCGAACCGCTGCACAATCACACCGCCGCCAAGCATGTTGGAAAGCCGCGCAATACTCTCCCCGTAGCCGTTGCTGTCCTTAAACGGTTCGGAAAAATGCTTTGCCACCAAAAGCGCGAAATTCGTGTTTGCCGTACGCTTCTTCTCATCATCATAGCTGTGCCCGTTCACCGTGACAATCCCGTTCGTATTCTCATTCACCACAATCCCGTACGGATTCATGCAAAATGTCCGTACCCGGTCCTCAAACTTCTCCGTGCGGTAAACAATCTTGCTCTCATAAAGCTCGTCCGTCAAATGCGAAAAAATTACCGCCGGAAGCTCCACACGCACACCAATATCGACACGGTTTGACTTTGTGGAAATGTCAAGGTTTTCACAAACCTTCTCCATCCACTTGCTCCCGCTCCTGCCCACGGAAATGACACACCTGTCACATTCGTACGCCGCATCCTTACAGGTAATCCGGTATCCGTCCGCTAATGCCTCCACCTCCGCCACCGGTGTATCGAAATAAAAGTCAACCTTGTCCCTGAGCTCAGCATAAAGCTGTTCCAGCACAATATAATTGACATCCGTCCCCAAATGCCGCACCGACGCGTCAAGCAAATTCAGCTTGTTCTGCAGACACAGTTTTTTCAAATGCGTGCCTGCCGTCGAGTACATCTTCGTCCCCGCACCGCCATGCTCCATATTAATCTCATCCACATACCGCATCAGGTCAATCGCCTGCGTCTTGCCGATATGTTCAAACAGGGTCCCGCCAAAATCGTTCGTAATATTGTACTTCCCGTCCGAAAATGCCCCCGCACCGCCAAAGCCGCTCATAATCGAACAGCTCGCGCAATGGATGCAGCTTTTGACCTTCTCCCCGTCAATCGGGCACTTCCGTTTATCAAGCGCATGCCCCGACTCAAACACTGCAATCTTAAGCGCACTGCTGCCGCGCATCATCTCATACGCCGAAAAAATCCCTCCCGGTCCCGCACCAATAATAATCACGTCATATCTCATACAAAAACCTCCTGCAAGCCGCTATTCCAAAACTTCCCGCAGCTTCCAAAGCAGCTCGTCATACTCCTTCAAAATATTCTCATGCTGGGATTTGACAAAGTCAATGTCCCCGTTTCGCACCGCGTTCTCAAGTGCCTTCGCAAACTCCGAAAGTTCCACCGCACCGATATTAAGAGAGGTGCTCTTAAGCGCGTGAACCTTCACGCCATAATTCTTCCAGTCCTCCTTCGCATAGTAATCCGCAATCTCCTCGCCCAGCTTTCCGAGCGCATAGGACTGCAGAACCTCCCTGTAAATCGCCTCACTTCCGGCGCAGTAGCTCACACCCGCCCGCGCATCAATAAAATCCAGCCGCTGCATCAGGCTCCTGCGCTCCACCTGCGGTTTGATTTCCGGTCTGCGCAAAAGTGTCCTCATATCAAATCCGCCGTCGTTCTCCTCCTGCTTTGTCTCCTCCGACAAAACCACAAGCTCCTTTGGCAAATACTTTTGTATCATCTGCTCAAGTTCGTTCTCCTTCACCGGCTTTGCAAGATAATCGTCAAAGCCTGCGTTAAAATACTCATCCCGCGCACCGATAATCGCATTCGCCGTCAGCATAATAACAGGCGTATCCGTATTTTTATTCTCCGCAATCCACTTCATATTCTTTAACGTCTCGATTCCGTCCATCTCCGGCATCATATGGTCAAGGAAAATAATGTGGTACTTTTTCAGCGTAATCTTCCTAAGGCATTCCTTCCCGCTCTCTGCAGTGTCAATCTGTATCTTTGTACTCTTTAAAAGTTCACACAGCACCTTCAAATTCATCGGCACGTCATCCACCACAAGAATGCGCGCCTCCGGCGCCTGAAAACTGCTCCGGTACTCCGTGCCAAACTCCGCGCTCTCCTGTATCCGCGCCTGGAAATCCCCAATCGGCTCAAACGAACGCGCACGCTGCGGAATTTCCACCGTAAATGTCGATCCGCGCCCGTAACTGCTCTCAAGCGAAATTGTCCCATTCATCATATCAACCAACTGCTTTGTAATGGAAAGTCCAAGCCCTGTTCCTTCGATGTTTCTGTTGCGCTCCATATCAAGACGCTGGAACGAGTCAAAAAGCTTTTGCTGATCCTCATACTTAATGCCCATTCCCGTATCACGCACCGCCACAATCAGCCGGATGGTTTCCTCGTCCGCCTTTTCCCAATTGGCGGACAGGACGACCTCCCCCTCCTGCGTATACTTCACGGCATTGGTCAAAAGATTGATAATCACCTGGCGGACACGCACCTCATCGCCATACAGCAGATGCGGAATGGATGTACTGTTCTCCATCCGGAAAAACAGCCCCTTGTCCCTGGCACGCACCTGTATCATGTTGTAACAGTCCCCAAGCAAAGATGCAAGCTCATAATTAACCGGCTTAATTTCCATTTTACCCGATTCAATCTTGGAAAAATCAAGAATATCGTTAATCAGGGAAAGCAGGTTCTGCCCCGCATTCTGAATATCGTTCGCATACTCCCGGATTTTATCCTCGCGGCTCTCACGCAAAATCATCGTATCCATGCCGAGCACTGCATTAATCGGCGTACGGATTTCATGGGAAATATTTGCAAGAAAGCTGCTCTTTGCACGGTTCGCCTCCTGCGCTTCCTGTCTGGCCGCCTCCGCCTCCTCGCGTGCAGCCACAAGCATTTGATTGCGCTCCTCAACCTTCGCCATCTCATGCTGCAGTCTGTCTGCGGCCGCCTGTGCATCCGCCGCAAACATCCTGCTAATACGCATCACATGAATATACACCATAATCATGCAAAACGCCATAAACCCGATACGGCCAAACATCGCCAAATCGCCAACCTTAATAATCTGCCCGCGCACCAGATCAACCGTCGAGCCGGCGCAGACAGCCACCATCGCCAACGCATTCCAAACGGACTCCCTGCTCTTTTCCCTGTCTTTTCTAAGGCGGTCAATATACATCACCATGCCGCTCACCGACGCGACAAAAACCAGCAAGTGCGAAAAGACCGACAGCTCCATAAAATCCACAATATCCAATACCTGAAGCAGCATCTGCACCAACGCATTCAGCACGCCGACGAAAATCAGCAGCTCCGACATTTTCTTATGAAATCCCTCCAATGTCCGTTCTATGTAAAGCTGCAGCAAAATAGGCATCAGCATCAGACACAAGAAGAATAAAACGGAATACAGCGTCTGATTTCCGTAGAAAATAATCAGTGTCTTTGTCTCAATGGAATAATACAAGAAACTCACGACGCAAAACAGCGCAAGGCACCCAAGCCCTCCCGTATCCCGTTTATTCATCAGGCACAAAACGCCTCCCGCCCACGAAAGCAGCGCAGTAAACAAAATAATCATGTTACAGGCTGTTTTCGGCATTGCCGACGCAAGCAGCCGCAAAATGACACGGTCCCGCTCCCCGACCTCAATCGTGTTAATATAGGAAGCGTAATTGTTATACGGCGACGTCATTTCAATCCGGATATGCCCCTCGTCCAGCTTTTGCGGAATGTCCACAAAATTCATCACGCTTCCCGGCGTATGCCCGAAACGTCTTTTGTCATGCATTCCAAACTGGTAAATCTCCTCACCGTCCACGAGCACCCGAAACTGTTTATCCGCCGTCAGGAAACGCATTGTCAGCCCTGCAAATTCCTTTGGTACCGTATTTTCCATCACCACCATCTCGCCTGCCAAGCTTGTGTCCGTATAAGGGAGGCAGTCTACTGCAATCTGCCTGCCGTCCTCCCGGTACACAGTCCAGCCCGTGTTAAAACCGCGGACTTCACCCTTTACAAGCGTCACATCGTCCACCTCAAACATTACCACAGCATAGACAGCAAGGATAATCTGCAGCACAACCACCAGCCACACCGCGTTCTTCAATCTCTTCATCATTCATCACCTTCTCTCACAAAACACCGTACTCTTTTTGTTAAAAAAGTATTTATCTTTCTCTATTTTAACATTATTGGCACAAAATAGAAACCACAATTGCGAAAAGTTTTCATGCAAAAATATTTTTATTTAAAATATTTCCAAAAAAATCATTTACAGCTATAAACTTTCCAATCCCGCCTGCCGATATACAATAAAATGGAAGTATGCTATGCTATTTTACGATTAACAGCGTGCTTAAACAGAAAAGAAACCATGGATGGTTCTATATTGGAAAGGAAGGGATACCCATGAGCGTAACAGGAATCAACAGTAACGACATCAGTAATGTCTACACAACCGGTACAACCGCAAAGGACAAGACACCCGTCACAACAAAGCCGGAAACCGACAAGACAACTACGGAAGCAGCCGATAAAAACAATACGACCACTACGGATAAAACAGAAACCACAAAGCCAAACAGCAACTCCGCGGCAGTCTATGACAAGAGAACCCTCTCTGAGGATGACAGAAAGGCAATTGTTTCCCAATTGAAGGCGGATCAGGAGAAACGTCAGTCACAGCTTGTTGACCTCGTGCACAGCATGATTTCAAAGCAGACAAACACCTTCGGTGCGGCAAACAACATTTGGCAGTTCCTTGCAAAGGGCAACTTTACGGTTGACGCAGAAACCAAGGCACAGGCTCAGAAAGACATTTCCGAGGACGGCTACTGGGGTGTAAAGCAGACTTCTGAGCGTATCCTCTCATTTGCAACATCCCTTGCAGGAAATGACTCGAAAAATCTTGAAAAAATGCGTGACGCTTTCTTAAAAGGATATGAAAAAGCAGAAAAAACCTGGGGCGGAAAGCTTCCCGATATCTCAAAGCGTACATATGATGCAGTACTGGAAGGCTTTGACAAAATGATGAAGCCGCAGTCTGAGGAGAAGGTTACAACATCTGAAGATGGCACGGTTGTATCCAAGACAGAGTAGGCTGATGCTTTAAAAGTTTATATTAGTTATTTGAATCATTGAAACAGGCAGACAAAATCAAAAGATTTTACCTGCCTGTTTTTATGCACACGGGGATCGTCCAGGTACCCGTCACTTTTTTATTTCACAATCAGCAGCCTGTCACCCGCCTTTACCGTATCATCCGTCAGATTGTTAATCTCTCTGATCCGCTCCACGCTTACATAATACTTTTTCCCAATCTGCCAAAGCGAATCGCCATTATTTACACAATAAATTGCAAATCCCGGAAGTCCCTCGAGCACCTCGGGCGGTATCGGCGAAAGCTTCAGATCCGTCAAAATCGCCTCATTTTTGCTGTCATAAATCATCAGACGGATATTCAGCATCCCACGCCACTCAAGCTGTGCGCTATCCTTAATGCTGATATTCTGCTGCGTAAGCTGCACATCCGTCGAAAACTGCTCGATGTCCGCACCGTCCGCACCCTCAAGCTCTCTTGCAATCTCAAACGGCAGACTGTCATCCACGGAGCATATTGTCTGCCCTTCCGCACTCGTCGTATACAGAACCTTAATCTCCACTGTTCCCGTTATCCGGATTTCATTCTGTTCGAACGTAATGTCCTCAATCACGGCACGCGCACTGCAGTGACAGATTTGCAGGACCTTACTCTCCGCATCCTCAAGTCTGATATTGCGCGCCAGCTTTTCTTCAATATTCATATCTGCCAGTAAATCGCGGAAGCTTCGGTTATCCGTAACCGCGTTGACCTCGCAGCTCACGCCGTATACATCCGCGACAACCTGCTCCTGTTCCTGTTCATAAAGCTTAATCTCCAGCTCGAGTGCCGCCTCAATCCCGATAATGCGCGGTTCCCCATCCGAATCGTCACGAATACTGATTTCCTCATGTCCAATATCGTAAGAAACATCCGCAAGCATTCCCTCGCGGCTGTTCTGGCATTCCACATTTCCGCTAAACGGAACAACCGCCTCATACCAGTTTATCTTGTCAGTATTATCCTCGCGGTACACCACAAAAACGTTCATTTCGCCGTTTACCGCAAGCTTTTCGTCCATCGCCTTAAAGCCGATTTGTGCAATCTCCATGCCCTTCCAAATCGCATTCCCCATATCAGGCATTCCCGCCGGAAGCTTTGTCTCTTCGTGAATGCGCAGCAAATCCCTTTTCTTCACTACCGTCTCAAGATAATCAAGCTTCTTTTTGCGGTACTCCAAACCGCCTTCCAATCCGCCCGTCTCCAGTCCGTCAATTTCCGTGCAGATTTCCTGCGCCACCGTCTCCTCAACTTTCGGCTCTAAGCTGATAACCGCCTGTACATTGAGCTTTCTCGAATTAATAATCTGCACGCGCAAATCGTCAAGATGCGCATTGCAAATCACCCTGTCCTGTCCTTCCATCTTATCAAGGTAAATCTCCTCCATAAAAGGAATTTCCCCCTCCATGCCGGAAAGATCGGCGACCGCGCCCTCCGTCTGGTACATAATTTGGAATTCCAGCCTGCCTTTCACCCAAATCTTGTTCATTCCCATCTTGATTTCGTCGACCTTAACACGGCCGCTGCAATAGACAATGCGTGCCACGTCAGGCTTTGTGTCCGATACGTTGATGTCCTCTTCAAGCGGTATCTGCAAAAGGGCTTTCGCCTTTATCCGTTCGGTGTGAATATTTTTCTTCAAAAGCTCCATCCAAAACCTCCATTTTTACTAAAGTTGGCTGAAAATCAGAGATTTTTCAGCCTATCCTAATAGTTAAATGTATGTCCGAGAGCACCTGATTATTACAGTCTTTCCAAAACTTGCACGTTTGGGATTCCGTGCGCTATTTGACCGTACCGATGATTTCATCAAGGCTTTCCAATCCGTATGTTTTCATATAATCAGCAATCCCGTCCGCAACCTCGACTGTCGTGTACGGATTGACAAAATTCATCGCGCCTACCGCAATGCCTGTCGCTCCAGCAAGCAGAAACTCTATCGCATCCTCCGCGTTCGCAATGCCGCCCATACCGATAATCGGGATTTTAACGGCATTCGCCACCTGATACACCATCCGCACCGCTACCGGTTTTATCGCAGGTCCGGAAAGCCCGCCGGTCTTGTTCGCAAGTGCAAATGTACGTTTGTGTATATCAATCTTCATTCCGGTAATCGTGTTGATTAACGAAAGGGCGTCACTTCCCGCCGCCTCCGCGGCACGCGCCATTTCCGTAATATCCGTCACGTTCGGCGAAAGTTTCATAATAATCGGCTGCTTTGCCTTCGCCTTAATTTCCTTTGTAATACTAAAAAGACATTTCGGATCCTGTCCGAACGCAATACCGCCATGCTTTACATTTGGACAGGAAACATTGATTTCCAACATATCTACCGGCTGATCGGAGAGTTTTTCCACAACCTCCACATAATCCGCCGCCGAGCGTCCGCAGACATTGACAATAATCCTTGTGTCAAACTGCTTCAAAAACGGAATATCCCGCTGGATAAACACGTCAATCCCCGGATTTTGAAGACCGATTGCATTGAGCATACCGCCGTATGTTTCACATACTCTAGGCGTCGGATTTCCCTCCCATGGCACATTTGCCACGCCTTTCGTTACCACTGCACCAAGTCTGTTCAAATCGACAAACTCCGCATATTCCATTCCAGAACCAAACGTTCCCGATGCCGTCATCACTGGATTTTTGAACTCTATACCTGCGATATTCACTTTCGTATTTATCATATTTATAACCATACTCCTTTCATAACCTGCAAGTTTGGGCTGCAAAGTCCAAACTTGTAACCTTGAAAATTTTAATTTTCAAGGTTTACCTCCGAAGCAAGATATACCGGACCGTCTGTACAAATCCGTGCATTGTTTACATGCGAATGATGGTCGATTTCCTTTGTCTTTACCACACACCCAAGGCACGCTCCGACGCCGCACGCCATACGTTCCTCAAGCGAGATATACGCCGGAATCCCTTTTTCCTGCGCATATTGTTTGATTGCGCGCAGCATCGGCATCGGACCGCAGGCAAAAATAACGTCCGCACAAAGCCCTTCTGCCTCTATCACATTCATAACGTTTCCTTTCGTCCCGACGCTTCCGTCCTCCGTCGCAATATGCACATTCCCGTATTTTTTTAAGTCATCCGTTAAAAAAAGTTCCTTGTCCCTGTATCCCACAATAATATCTTTTGACGCTGCGTCAGTCAGTGTCTTTGCAAGCTCCAGCATTGGCGGAATACCGATGCCTCCGCCAATCAGGAACGCTCTTTTCCCCTTTGCCGTTTCCACCGGAAAACCATTTCCAAGCATTCCGAGAATATCTATCCTATGTCCTGATTTGTATGTTGCAAACTCACGCGTACCTGTTCCCGCCACACGGTAAACAATCCGCAGCCTTCCCTTCTCCTTGTCCGTCTCGCATACACTAATCGGACGCGGCAAAAGCGCCGACTGGTTCTGCGTGTACACACTGATAAACTGCCCCGACCGCGCCTGACATGCAAGCGAAGTCTCTATCCACATATCATAAATTCCCGTTGCTCTCTGTGTCTGTCTGTAAACAACTGCTTTTTCCTTTTTCTTTTGTTCCAAGATATTCCCTCCTTTTTGATGCATAAACGATTTCGTTTGGATGCCCGTGTGAATCAAACCCGTGCGCCTCTTCAGCGGCATATTTCCTCTGCACGGGTCTGTGCATTAAGAAATGCAAGCCCAAAGGCTTGCATTCCCAAATATTCCAGTCTTGTCAAGTTATAAAATTACAGTTCCACCTTGTCAAGATGCCAAATCTCATCCACATACTCCTGAATGGTTCTATCGGAAGTGAACTTGCCCACCTTAGCAACATTAAGCATTGCACTCTTTGCCCAACCGCTTGTATTCTTATAAGCCTTCTCCACTCTCTGATGTGCCTCCGCATAAGAACGGAAGTCCTTTAAGATAAAGTAACGGTCTGCCTTATCTGTATCAATCGTGTTGAGCAGGGAATTGTAAAGGCTCCTGAATAACTCCCTGTCGTTTGCGTAAGTGCCGTCCACAAGCTGGTCAACTACCTTCTTGATATCCGCATCACTGTTATAGATATCCATCGGATTATAGCCGCCATGATTTTCGAAATTAATAACCTCATCAGAGCTTAAACCAAAGATAAACGCATTCTCAAGTCCGACCTCTTCAACGATTTCCACATTTGCGCCATCCATCGTGCCAAGTGTAAGCGCACCGTTTAACATAAACTTCATGTTACCCGTACCGCTTGCCTCTTTTGACGCCGTAGAAATCTGCTCGGAAACATCCGCCGCCGCAAAAATCAGCTCTGCATTGGAAACTCTGTAGTTTTCAATAAATACAACCTTAATTCTGTTTTTGACCGCAGGGTCGTTGTTAATCTTATCCGCAACCGCGTTAATCAGCTTAATTGTAAGTTTAGCATTCTTGTAGCCTGCTGCCGCCTTTGCACCAAAAATAAAGGTCCGCGGATAAAACTCCATGTTCGGATTTGCTTTCATTTGGTTATAGAGATACATTACGTGCAGAATATTAAGCAACTGTCTCTTATACTCATGCAGTCTCTTAACCTGTACATCAAAAATCGAATCCGGATCAACATCAATACCGTTGTGTTCCTTGATATATTTTGCAAGACGCACCTTATTCTTGCGCTTGATGTCCATAAAGTCCTTCTGCGCCGCAGGGCTGTCAGCATACTTCGCAATGCCCTCAATCACCGGGAGATTGACAATCCAGTCCTCACCGACCTTATTGGTAACCCAGTCTGCAAGCAGCGGATTTGCATGGAGAAGGAAACGTCTCTGCGTAATACCGTTTGTCTTGTTGTTGAACTTTGCAGGGAACATCTCGTAGAAATCTTTTAACTCCTGGTTTTTGAGGATTTCCGTATGAAGCCTTGCCACACCGTTTACACTGTATCCGGCAACAATCGCCAAATGCGCCATCTTCACCTGTCCGTCAGAGATAATTGCCATTTTCTTAATCTTGTCTGCCGGTTCCGGATATCTGTTTACGATGTCGAGCAGGAAACGGCGGTTAATCTCTTCGACAATCTGATAGATTCTCGGAAGCAGTCTCTGGAACAAGTCAACCGGCCACTTCTCGAGTGCCTCCGCCATAATTGTGTGGTTTGTGTATGCGCATGTCTTTGTCGTAATCTCCCATGCCTCATCCCACTCCAATCCATACTCGTCAAGCAAAATACGCATTAATTCCGCAATTGCCACTGTCGGGTGCGTATCATTGAGCTGGAATGTTACTTTTTCATAAAATTTATGAATGTCATCATGCTTTGACATATATTTCTCAATCGCCGTCTGTACCGATGCAGAAATAAAGAAATACTGCTGTTTTAAACGGAGCTCCTTGCCGGAAACATGATTATCGTTCGGATAAAGCACCTCAACAATATTCCTTGCAAGGTTTGTCTGTTCTACCGCCTTCTGATAGTCGCCCTTGTCAAACGAATCAAGGCTGAAGCAGTCCATCGGTTCCGCATCCCAAACCCTGAGCGTATCGACAATGCCGTTTCCGTATCCGACAATCGGTAAATCATACGGAACAGCCTTTACAGACTGGTAATTCTCCTGATACCACATCAGTCTGCCGTTTTCTTCCCTGCAGGCAACATTCCCGCCAAACTTAATCACCTTTGTATATTCCGGACGCCTTAACTCAAACGGATTGCCGTCCCTAAGCCAGTCATCCGGCACCTCTCTTTGGAAACCATCCCTGATTTCCTGTTTGAACATTCCATAATGATAACGAATGCCGCAGCCATATGCGGAATACCCCAGTGTCGCAAGCGAATCCAAAAAGCATGCGGCAAGTCTCCCCAGACCGCCGTTTCCAAGCGCCGCGTCAGGCTCCTGATCCTCAACCACGTTGATGTCAATCCCAAGCTCCTCCAACGCATCGCTAAACTCCTTGTAAGCCATAAGGTTAATCATATTGTTGCCAAGAGCACGTCCCATCAAAAATTCCATTGACATATAATAAACAATCTTCGGATCCTTCTCGTCATATGCCTCCTGCGTGGTAATCCAGTTATCCACGATCATATCCTTAACGGCGTATGACACCGCCTGGAAAATCTGCTGGTCTGTCGCTTCCTCAATGTTTTTTCTGTATAACGTCTTTACATTATACAAAACACTGCGCTTAAACATCTCCTTGTCAATAATTGGTTTTTTAGGCATTTGCTGTACCTCCCCGTTCACCTTTTGTTGTTTTTTTAGTATTTTGTTCAATAAATTAATCATAGCTTTTATATTATACTATAAAATTCCAAAGATTAAAAGGA
>DKYC01000021.1:666-3056 GCA_002492295.1 Lachnospiraceae bacterium UBA7110 | reverse complement strand
CTTTGCAAGCTCTGCAAGCGTCTTAAAGCCTTCTGCGTCATTTACCGCAAGCTCTGCGAGCATCTTTCTGTTAATGTCAACGCCGGCAACCTTTAAACCGTGCATCATTTTGCTGTACGACAAACCGTTCATCCTTGCAGCAGCATTGATACGCGCAATCCAAAGTCTTCTGAACTGGCGCTTTCTTTCTTTTCTGCCTGCGTATGATGAAGCGAGCGCCCTCATTACGGACTGCTTTGCAACCCTGTACTGCTTAGAACGTGCCCCCCTGTAACCCTTCGCGAGCTTTAATACCCTGTTATGCTTCTTTTTTGCGTTTAAACCGCCTTTAATTCTTGCCATTTTCTAATCCTCCTAACAAATTCAAAATCCTTTACCGTTACCTTGTACCCAGCTTATAAGTACGGTAAAATTTTCTTCATATTCTTAACATTCGTTGCGTCTGTAATCGCCGGTTTTCTGAGATTTCTCTTTCTCTTTGCGGACTTCTTTGTTAAGATATGGCTCTTGTAAGCCTTCGCTCTCTTTAATTTCCCTGTTCCTGTTACTCTAAAGCGCTTTGCTGCTGATCTGCTTGTCTTCATTTTTGGCATATCTGTTTCCTCCTAAATCATACTGTTTTGCAGCCGTCCGGCACGGAACCGCCGCATATTTTCTATATTTTAACTGACCAAAGCCGTTTTAAAAAAAACGCTTATCGTTTTTCAGCTAAAAACATTGTCATGCTTCTGCCCTCAACCTTCGGCTCCTTCTCAACAACCGCGATGTCACTTAAGCTCTCGCCGAAATCCACGAGGATGTGTTTGCTGTTCTGCATATGAGCCATCTCACGTCCCCGAAAACGCAGCGTCACCTTTACCTTGTCGCCTTTTGTCAGGAACTTGCGGGCAGCGTTTATTTTCGTGTTCAGATCATTAGTGTCAATGTTTGGAGACAAGCGGATTTCCTTTACGTCAATGACCTTCTGCTTTTTCTTCGCTTCCTTCTCCTTTCTTGTCTGCTCATATTTAAACTTTCCATAATCAACAATCTTACATACAGGGGGTTTTGCCGTCGGAGCAATCTTTACCAAATCAACACCAGCCTCCTCTGCAAGCCTCATCGCATCCCTTGGCGGCATGATTCCAAGCTGTTCACCGTCCATACCGATGACGCGCACCTCTCTGTCTCTAATTTGTTCGTTAATCATTAAATCGCTAATAACCTTACACCTCCATAATCATCATAAGAAAATACGTAAAAAAAGTGGATAACCACAGAATTATCCACTTCATTTCATATTCCTGCCATACACAATCCTTCCGCCGCTTACACGGACAAAAGTACCATGAACTAAAACCAAAACTATAAACGCCTACAAGCCCGATTGCCATAGGGTGAGAGTGGAAACTCTGCTATGTTGTATCTGTTTGAATTCCCTCAAACAAGAATACTCTATCACAGGATTTCCACTCTGTCAATAGCTGATTTTTTATTTAACCTTATTTTTCCTTAAACGTCCCGCAAAGCGTTTCCATGCTTGTGCCTGCATTGCCGCCCTTGATATCAACATGGTCCGCATTGCAGCGGTAATCGCTGTTGTAGACACATCTTGTCGCTTCACAGTCAATGCTGATAGTCTTGCTTGGATGCGAGACAGCGCTTGTAAAGCTGTCGCCGCTTCTCTTGTGAAAGCTTTCACAGCATGTACTATCACAGTCACAGGCATGTTTCCCGCCGACCATAATGTCGCCTTTGCAGCAGCAGCGGTCTTTGTTATAGGTGCAGTTTGTTACGCCACAGGTTAATTCTGACATCGTTTTCCTCCATTCTGAAGCCCCAAAATTCGTGCTTCCTTATCAATGCAATATTAACAGGATCACTCAAATATGAACCTATCGTTAGTATGTCAAAATTAAACCTGTGTTATTCTTTTTTTATTAATTTTCCTGCGGCTGTATTTCCTTGCGAATCTGCTTTGTCCGGATTTCCTCCGTGATATCCGCAATAAAACTGTCTAACGCTTTCGCGCCCTCATCACCCGCAAAGCGGCTTCTTACGGAAACGGTATTGTCCGCCTCCTCCTGCTGCCCTACGACGAGCATATACGGAAGCTTATCAAGCCTTGCCTCACGGATTTTAAAACCGATTTTTTCCGAGCGGCTGTCAACTGTCGCGTCAATGCCTGCTTTTTTCAACGTTTTGCAGACCTTCTGCGCATAGTCTTCATATTTATCCGAGATTGGAAGCACACGCACCTGCTCGGCGCACATCCAAGTCGGGAACTTCCCTGCATACTTTTCAATCAGCCATGCAAGCGTACGCTCATAGCAGCCCATTGATGTCCTGTGGATAATATAAGGGCGGATTTTTTCGCCGTTTTGGTCAATATAGTACATATCAAACTGTTC
>DKYC01000021.1:0-369 GCA_002492295.1 Lachnospiraceae bacterium UBA7110 | reverse complement strand
AATATAGTACATATCAAACTGTTCCGCAAGCAGCGCGTCCCACTGGATGGTAATCATCGTGTCTTCTTTGCCGTACACATTTTTTGCATTGATGTCCACCTTCGGTCCGTAAAATGCCGCCTCGCCGACATCCTCAACAAACGGAATTTCAAGCTCTGTCAGCACGTCCCTGATATGCTGCTCCGTTTCATTCCAAACCTCCAGTTCGCCGATATATTTGTCTCTGTTTTCAGGATCCCATTTTGAAAGATGATATGTCACATCGTCATTCACGCCAAGCGTTTCCAAACAGTATTTTGCAAGCGCAAGGCAGCCCTTAAACTCCTCTACCATCTGATCGGGTCTGACAATCAGATGTCCCTCCGAAAT
>DKYC01000145.1:546-4348 GCA_002492295.1 Lachnospiraceae bacterium UBA7110 | reverse complement strand
ATTCAGATTTCGATAAGCTAATACATACAGCCCCTTCGCCATATGTACACTCAATACATTCATTGCCAGCTGCCGAATTCTCAGACCGCCATCCCGGCGTTTTTCTTCATCTGCCTGATACTGAAATTTTTTTACAATCATTTGAAACTGTTCCTGATTCAGCTGATATAATTCGCCCTGTATATTATCCTGATCTAAATAGCGAATCAAGCTGAAGTCCGACTTATAGGGCACACAATCCATGCGATTGCATTGTTCCAGGTAACTTAATATTTTCAGATTTGCCGTATTATCAAATAAGGTATTATATTTATGGGGATTCAAATATATGTCCCTGACCAGCTCATTATTGACCGGGTAAAAGGAGCCTTCAATAATTTGGGATGCCTGTATGGAATCTATCATTATTCTATCAAATGCCCCCACCGTATAATGCCCAAGATGAAGCCCTTCCACGGCAAGTGTTCGATTACGTACATCAATGTCCCGGATTCCAATCCAATACCTTGTCTGTTGATCTTCTTTGTTATGATATTCTATGCTTAACCATTTCCCCTCATGGACCGCACGAAATATATCGCGGAAAATCCCGTTCATAGTCATCCCTCATTATGTATGGCAATCATGATTTCACAAAATTTATAAAAGACACTCCTGCAGCTTACGCCAGTGCCGGATGGTAAGGACTCCCTCCACCGGTTCTTCCTGCCTCTTGGTCGCCCCCAGATACCATACCGGAAACAGTCCCGCATTGGCTGCTCCCACAATGTCACATTGATACTGATCCCCTATGTACCATACATCAGCCGCCTCCAACCCCGCTTTTTCCAGGGCCAGTTCAAAAATCCGCCGGTTTGGCTTACGATACATATATTCGCTGGTAGCAATAATAAATTCAAAGAAATTATTCGGAATACAGCTGTTTATCCTTTGCATCACTGCATTCCCGCAATAGGATATATTGCTGATCACTCCGGTGCGCACCTGATTTTCTTTCAGAAAAAGCAGAAAATCCTCTATTCCTTCCGTAGGTCTTCCCGGCGCCGCCTCATCCCAAAATACGCGGTCGATCTCTTCCGGTCCGATTGACAGCTCGATTCCCAGGGACTCATACAGATATTTTGTAAACATATGGTTCGGCACTTCCACCTGGAACAGGTGCCGCCTTGCAGGGTCAAACCGCCCCAATTCCTGATTCAGACGGTCTGCGTATGCCTGAACTTCCTCCGCGGACCTGTTATATTTATTTTTGACTGCATATTGCAGAACTGCCGCAGTCCCTTTCACTCCGTTAAATCCAAATTCCTCTTCATCTACCAATGTCTGCCCGTAATCAAACAGAATCATTTTCGGCTTTTTTCTCAGTATTTCCTGATTATTGTCACTCATTCCCGCTTCTCCTGTAACTATGTTCCTGCCGCTGTTTCATAAAGGTCTCACATCATAGCTACATCGGTTTTAAATTCTTATTAAGGTTGTCAACCATCCAGGCAATTCGCTTTTCCTTTCCTGCATCTGTCTTTGCGTCAAAATACGCCCGCGTATAGGTTTTCTTAACGGATAACGGCATGGCCTGAAAGTTGGTATAAGCAGGTTCATATTCTTTCAGCAGTGCGGAAAGCAGCATAATCTGCTCTTCTGTAACTGCCTGAGGCTTTGGCGCATCCCACTGACCGTTTTTTATAGCTTCCTCTATTTTCTTTCTGCCGAAATCAGTCATCAGTCCCCGTTCTTCCAGTTTCTTAGCTAATGCCTTGTTTTTCTCTGACCATTTGCTCTTCTCCCTGCGCATGGAAAAATATTTCTTATAAGTTTTGTCATCAATGCTTTGCATTTGTCCGTCGATCCAGCCAAAGCAAAGAGCTTCTTCAAGGGCTTCGCCTGCCTTTATTGTTTTCGGTCCGCCGTCTTTCCCAAATAGAAGCCAGATACCGGCATTTGACTGGCAATGCTCCAAAAGCCATTTTCGAAATTCCTCTCTGCCTGCAAATTCCATAACATCGCTCATAGCCTGTCCCCTTTCCCAATATCCTTCCATTCCCGCCATCCTCATTTTAAAGAGCCACCGGCAGCACCTGCCCATGGCTCTTATTTTACCATTATTACCTGTAAATTGTAAATGATTATCAGAAACTCTGTACCGCATCATCTATGGCTTCCTGAAAAGAAACCTGTATGGTTGTCCCTTCTCCCGGACGGCTCTGCAGATCTATTTTACCATTTAAATACTGTACGGCATGTTTTACAATAGAAAGTCCTAAACCTGTTCCGCCCGATTCCTTAGAACGGCTCTTGTCCACACGGTAAAACCGCTCAAATATCCTTGTCTGATGCTCCGGCGGTATACCGATTCCGGAATCCTTTACGGTAATCACGGCTTTCGTTTCCTGTCTGCCTATGGAAACTTCCACGGTCCCGCCGTCTTTGTTATACTTGATGGCATTATCGCAAAGGTTAAAAACAATTTCTGTCAAAAGTCTCTGAACCCCTTTTACCTTGACTGTTTCCCCGGTTAAAATAATTTCGATGTTCTTTGCCGCTGCCGTACCTGCCAGCCCGGCTGTCACGTCAGCTGCAACTTCATATAAATCGACATTTTCAAAAGGCATATCACATCCCTCGTCCAGCCTTGATAAACGGATAATATCATCAATCAGCGTTACAAGCCTCCCCGCCTCCGTGCGGATATGTCCTACAAAACGTGCCATATCCTCTGCTTTCACAAGGCCGTTTTCCATTAACTCAGCACTTCCCATGATAGATTGCAGCGGAGTTTTCAGTTCGTGTGATACATTGGCCGTGAATTCCCGCCTGTTTCTCTCTGCAAAAGCCGCTTCCGTTATGTCAAAGATAAGCACAACCGCCCCGATCACGGAACCGTTTGACTCAATGCGGTTCACATGGAGCTGATATTCTTTTCCCTCCCGCTCCATGCGGATTTCACTGTGTCCGCCGGAAAAAGCCTCCTGTATTGCATGGCTGACGGCATGACTTCTTTCCACAGTCAAAAAATCTTTCGTCACACAAGAAGCCTTTGCATGAAACAATTTCAATGCGGCAGGATTTATGTTCAGTATGATATTGTTCTCGTTCAAAAGAACAAGCCCTTCCGTCATGCCTCGCGTAATCTGTGCAAATTCATCATTTTTCCTTTGCAGCTCTGCCAGCTGCATGTCAATCTGCCTGTGCTGTTTATTGATGCGGTTCAGCAAAGGAGCCAACTCATCATAAGTATCGTTTTCCAACGGTTTTTCTAAATCAAGGCTGTTTAGCGGCTCCATAATATGCCTGGAAATCCGGCTCGCCAATACTCCTGATAAAATAAGTGTTACGACAAGCACAATTAAAATCGGCTGTGTCATTCCCCAAACAAGCACCCATACCGTAACGCTGCTGACGGAAATCCTCAGTACCGAGCCATCCTCCAGCCGTCTTGCACAGTAAAGTGTTTTTTCCAAAAGCGTTGTGGAATAACGTGAGCTTTTTCCCTCTGCGCTTTGTAATGCCTGCCTTATTTCCTCCCTGTCCCCATGATTTTCCATCTGTTGCTCATCAGACTGCGTATCGTATATAACATCTCCGTTTTCAGCGACCCAAGTCAGTCGATAATAGCTGGACTGTATCTCCTCGAGATATTTTTGTCCGTTCTTTTCAACGGCTATGGCGGCCAAAGACAGCTCGTCCTCCAGCTGTTTCCCCTGAACATCACTAAAATAACGGTAAAGGCACCCCATAATGATGACAAGACTTGCAAGCAGAACCGATCCCGCCACAACCATAATTGACTTAAAAATTTTCTTTG
>DKYC01000145.1:0-244 GCA_002492295.1 Lachnospiraceae bacterium UBA7110 | reverse complement strand
TAATTGACTTAAAAATTTTCTTTGTCATACCTATACCCCTTGCGTGCCCTGCACAGTATTCATGACATGCTTACCTCAAATCTGTATCCGACGCCACGCACCGTCTCAATCATTTTTCCATACTTTCCCAGCTTAACCCGCAATGTACGGATGTGCATGTCAACCGTCCTTGTCTCACTGACATAGTCAGCACCCCAGATATCGTTAAAAAGGTGGTCCCGGGTAAGCGCAATGCCCAGAATGG
>DKYC01000013.1:483-8691 GCA_002492295.1 Lachnospiraceae bacterium UBA7110 | reverse complement strand
TTTGACAGAAATGAGGGATAATCCTAACATAACGGCTGAAGAACTTCGTAAAATCTTAGGGATTAGTAAAACGGCAGTAGATAACAATATTTCATTTTTGCGTGAAAATGGCTATATTGAGAGAGTCGGTTCAAAAAAATCAGGATATTGGAATGTGTTATAGAGAACAGATCATTTAGCAAAGTATTTAGGATACTCAAAGTCTAAGTCTCCTGTTCCGCTTATTCGGCAGATATAGGAGAAATAGGGGTATTATGATGAAATTGCCACGTAAAGTAGCAGAAAAAATGCAAATGTCATCTCTGTTTGCTTGGAATGCAAACGATGTTTTTCTATACTGGGCATATCAAAACGTTCTGCAAGGCATGGGTGTATGTTATACATTCAGGGCAGACGGTTTGTCAGGAAAAATAAAATTTCAATTTTAGTGGGAGGTTTCATATGACATTTGCAGAAAAATTAAAATCAATTCGCAAGCAGGCAGGAATGTCGCAGGAGCAGTTGGCGGAAAAGCTTGGCGTATCAAGGCAGGCGGTTACAAAATGGGAAACGAATGCGGGTATCCCTGATATTGAAAATATT
Organism: Lachnospiraceae bacterium UBA7110; assembly: GCA_002492295.1. Lineage (GTDB taxonomy): Bacteria > Bacillota > Clostridia > Lachnospirales > Lachnospiraceae > COE1. Next base: position 8,109 of record DKYC01000013.1, on the reverse strand, counting down.
ATGGCGATTTCCGCATTGTTTGACATTTCCATTGATGAGCTGCTTTCCAATGAAAAAGGAACAAAGCAATTGACAGAATACCTTTTTGAGAGTATTACGGAGTATGATATCGACGAACCGAAGCGCTATGATATGAAGTTTGGAGGGGCAAAACAATTCATGCTGTCGGGGTATGAAGGAGAGAAAATCCGTATCCGTTTATCATCCAACACGTTTTCCACGCTCCAAAATGATTTTAAGGTGAAGATTGATGACATCCGAAAACGGATTGATGTGGATGTAAACCGCAAAAACGGAGTGACGGAGGCGATGGCAAAAGAAGCCGTCAGCATTTTTGTCCAAATTCCGACGCCGTATATCGGAAAAATCGAGTGTGCGGTCAATGCGGAAACAGTAGAAATCTGTTCCTTGGAATGCGAGAGTATAGAACTTGATACCAAGACGCCAAGCGTTACGCTTGCGGATGTCAAGGGAACGGTGGAGATTAACTGCAACCTTGATATGGAAGTAGTGTGCCACTCCTTAAATGGAGAGGTAGCAATCAACCAAGTGTCAGCGACTTCAAAAATTCGTGTTCCAGAAGGCGTAACGTTTACTGCCATTGCGAAGGGAATAGGAACAAGCATTTCCTATGAAAAAGACGGAAAACAGACAGAGGATTTTAGTGTGGCGGGCGCGGAGAATGTTATCGAACTGAACGGAATTAAGAGTGAACTTGTTATTTGTACCTGTAAATAGGGGATTTTGGTATGATCGGCACCATAGTTGGGATTGAGAAAGAAGAAGAGTAGATGAAGGTATTGGATATTTTTTCATGGGTATCAGCAAAAGAAATCAGTTTAGAGCAGTTAGAACGAATTTTTACGGACTGCAAATCAGGTATTTTTTGCAAGGAATTTACTGTTTTATTAGACCTTCCGGATAATGCGGCGGAACATATCTTAGCCTGTAAAAAGCAATTGCAGAACGAGGGAAAGAAGGCTGCATATATTCTAAAGGGCGAAAATACAATTGCTGTTATCGGGTACCGGGAGTAAAATGAACGAGGTACAGAGCTGTTGCTCCCCCAACTTGGGGAACAATTTGAGATAGGTGAAAGTAAAAAAGATGTTGTCCAGAAATAAGGAGCAGGTTGGGGTATTGTAAAAGAGGGGAGGATATCTTGAAAAGCTTTTGGACAGAATTATATCGGAGACAATTACCAAAGACCACGCAAAATTTTTTATTCCATGTTCAAGGGGAGAACGGATGTTTATAGTAAAAAGGCAGCAAAATCCAATACCAAAACAGGTAAGACCGGATATTATACACAGTGCTGGAATTTTTGGAAAGATAGGGAAAAGAATATTTCAAAGTCATGGGAGAAGAAAGAAAAAAGATTTGATACCGCTGATGTGGATGGCGTGTTAGAGATTACAAGGGCAAACTTAAATTTCGCTTAAATTGAAAAACGTTCTGACTATCGGTTGTAATTAAAGATTGATAATGATATCATATCTAATAATAAATGTGTCAAAAAGATTTATCATTATGGGAGCAAATTTGATGATTAAGATAGGGAGGTATTCTTGTGTTAGCAGCAGTAAAAGGATATTATGATGGAACCCAAATAGTAGTGAATGAAGAGGATCGTAAAAATTTTAATACAGGCGATGAAGTAATTATTACTATTTTAGATAAATTTCACAGACAGAGAATAGCAGAAAGAGCAGAAAAGAGAATGCATTTGATTGAATCAGATGCTTTTGTCATTTCCAGTGGAAGAACGGCAGAAGAAATAGACCAATATATAAGGGAGCTGAGGGATAATGACAGATTTTAAGAAAGTATTTTTAGATACAGCCCCAATTGTATATTATTTAGAGAATAATGAATCATATTATCCCAAAATGAGGAAATTTTGGAAAGAGTGTGGTAATTGTGATTATGTTACATCAGCTGTGACTATTACGGAATATTTGACATATCCTTATCAGCAAAATAATGTAAGACTGATAAATGCCTTTTATGGTTTTATTGATGGAATGGACATAGAAGTTAAATGTATTGATGTGGCAATAGCTGAAAAGGCGGCTCAAATAAGGGCAGAATATAAAGGGTTTAAATCCATGGATGCTTTACAGTTGGCATCTGCGTGTTTGTGCGGATGTGATTTGTTCCTGACGAATGATAAACAGCTAAGGCAGTTTAGGGAAATAAAATGTATAACAGTAGGGGAATTGACATGATTGCAAAACCGATTATTGAATAATAAAAATGCAAAAGCGTGTAAATGGGCAGAAAATAACGGGATTTGTCATAAGGGCATTGGTCTGTGAAAAGGGAGTGTTTACGATTACATCTTCATCAGGGATTTTCTAAAATATAATCTTAACAGCAGCAGGGGGAAGATAGAGTGGAAATAAAAGTGGTAACAGAATATGATAAAAACTTTGTCATGTGCATCGATAAGCACATTGATGATACGGGTTTTGCAAACCGTGTACATACAAAGTCCGGCTATGTGATTTGGGAAGAAAATCAACGGATTGGAGCCATGTCACATTGCTTTTTATGGGATCAGTTCCCGTTTCTGAATTTTTTATTCATAAAACAAGAATTCCGCGGCAACGGATTTGCAAAACAGGCAGTCATGTGTTGGGAAGCGGAAATGAAAAAGCAAGGCTGTCGGATGACACTGATTTCCACGCAGGCTGACGAGGAGGCGCAGCATTTATACCGGAAATTGGGATATATTGACTGCGGAGGATTGGTTTTCAATCATACGCCATTTGACCAGCCTATGGAATTGTTTTTCAGGAAAGTTTTATAGAAAATCAAATATCGTTTTACTGCAAAATGATATGGAGGAATAGGAGAAGTGTTAATGATTTATGCGCCCAGTCATATTAAAAAATATGTAAAACCAAATAGGAAAAAACATATCCCCTATATTTTTAAAGCATTGATTATAGATAATCCTGAAAAGATAGGGGATATGTTACAATGTCAAGATGGAAAGAACTAAAGAGATTTTGTGATAGAGATGGGTGGGAATTGTATAAGGATACGGATCACTATTTCTATCGGAAAATAGATGATGATGGCAATATTAAGTTGACGAAGGTTTCAAAAGGTACAGGAGAAATACATCCCCATATGTGGAGGGAAATATTGAAGAAACAGCTGTAGGTTACACAAGAATCAGCATTTACGGAGGAAGGTATCAAATGAAAACAATATGCAAAACGGACTGTGCCGGATGCGGCTGGAAGGAACGCTGCAAAGGCTGCGCTGAGACAAATGGTAGCCCTTTTGGGGGCGAATGTGTTACTGCGGAATGTTATAAAGCAGGCGGCGAAAACTGCTTTATGGAATATAAAAACCGGCTCATTGAAGAATTTAACGCGCTTGGAATTGCGGATATGCCGCTCATAACAACTCTTTGTCCGCTAATCGGTTCCTATGTCAATTTGGAATATACGCTGCCAAGCGGAGAAAAAATAAAGCTGCTTGACGATTCAAGCATATACCTTGGATATCAGGTTGAAAAATATGACAGTGACAGATGCTATGGACTTGTTGCGGACAATCGTCATTTGCTCGTGTGTGAATATGGATGCAATGGGGCGGATCCTGAAATCATCATATATAAAAAGAGATAGACAATCCATAAAGCGGCTAAAATAACTAGATTCGAATTGGAACGGGAGGAATATCAAAATGAAGTTAAATGCCATTCATCATATCGCGATTATCGTTTCCGATATTGCAGCAGCGAGGGAGTTTTATGTTGATAAGCTTGGATTTGAGGTTATCAGGGAAAACTACCGGGAGCAGAGAGCGGATTGGAAGCTGGATTTGAGAATTGGAGAAGGAACAGAAGCAATTGAATTGGAAATCTTTGCGGAACCGAATCCGCCCAAACGCGTCAATCGTCCGGAAGCCTGCGGTCTGCGTCATTTGGCATTTCGCGTGGAAGATATTGAGACCACTGTTGCTGAATTGGAAGCGTGTGGAATTGCGTGCGAGCCCATCCGGTATGATGAATATACACACAAAAGAATGACATTTTTCTTTGATCCGGACGGGCTCCCGTTGGAATTGCATGAGTAAAACAAGTTCCGGTTTACAGGGCGGAATCATTAGTTTACTTATATTTATAAAATTCGGTCTGGTCAGAACCTTGATAAAATCGCCTGAATGTTGTAAACTGTATAAATGTTCCTAGTAGAATGTTCCGAATCCGTTTGGAATATTTTGGGATAGATAAAAAATAGATTTTAAATGGATTTAAAATTTAAGAAACGATATAGAGATAGAAAGGTAAGGAGAAACATGGCGATTAGAACGGTCAGGGAAATAGGAGATCCCGTATTGAACAAAATATCAAAGGAGGTTAAGGAGATTACGCCGCGCGTGCAGGATTTAATTGATGATATGTTTGAAACAATGTACGAATCAAACGGTGTAGGTCTTGCCGCCGTTCAGGTGGGGGTTTTGAAACGGATTGTGGTGATTGACACAACAGGAGAGGATCCCATATTGCTGATTAATCCGCGCATTTTGGAGGAGAGCGGAGAGCAGGAGGGAAATGAGGCGTGTCTTAGCGTGCCCGGAAAGGCAGGAAGCGTGAAGCGTCCGAATTATGTAAAAGTCGAGGCGCAGGACGAGGAGCTGAACACGTTTATTATAGAAGGTGAGGAGCTTGTCGCAAGAGCGCTCTGTCATGAAATCGAACATTTGGACGGGCACCTGTACGTGGAACGGGTGGAAGGTCCGCTTTTTGACGTAGAGCCTGAGGAAGAAAGCTGAAAATGAAAATGCTCATAAACAAATTGGTTTGTTTTGCATTGTGAATAAGTTTGCATGAAAAATGGAGGCAGATAATGAAAATCATATTCATGGGAACGCCCGATTTTTCCGTAGGTGCGTTGGAGGCGCTTGTCGCTGCGGGGCATGAGGTTGTGCTTGTAGTGACGCAGCCCGACAAGGCGAAGGGAAGAAGCGGACAGATGCAGTATCCGCCTGTGAAGGAATGTGCGCAAAAATACGGCATTCCGGTGTTTCAGCCCGTAAAAGTGAAAACGCCGGAGGCGGTGGAAGAGCTGCGCAAATATGAGGCGGATGTTTTTGTAGTGGCGGCATTCGGACAGATTTTGTCAAAGGAAATCTTAACCATGCCGCGTTTTGGGTGCGTGAATATCCATGCGTCGCTTTTGCCAAAGTACAGAGGCGCGTCGCCGATTAACTGGTGTATTATCAATGGCGAGCAGGAAACAGGCGTCACGATTATGCAGATGGACGAGGGTGTTGATACAGGAGACATTCTTTCGACGGTCACTGTCCCGATTGCGCAGGACGAAACTGCGGAAAGCCTTTTTGAAAAGCTGTCAAAAGAAGGCGCAAAGCTGATTGTGGATACCCTTCCAAAATTAGAGCGCGGCGAGCTTACGCCAATCAAACAGGACGATGCGAAAAGCTCACACACAAAAATGATGCATAAATCACTTGGGAAAATTGACTGGCAGAAAAGCGCGGTGGAAATCGAGCGTCTTGTGCGCGGTTTAAATTCGTGGCCAAGTGCATACACTTATATGAATGGAAAGAGTGTCAAGCTGTGGCGTTGCGCGGTGGCGGATAACGATTTTGATGGCATGGAACGCGCAGGAGAGCTTGTGAACGTCACGAAGAATGCAATCGATGTGGCGTGCGGCAGAGGCATCCTGCAGATTTGTGAGCTGCAGCTTGAAGGCAAAAAGCGCATGGACACGAAAACATTTCTGCTTGGAAACCAGTGGAAAGCGGGGATGCGCTTTGACAGATAATCGTTGGAAAAAGGAGGAATTGTGATGTTTTATCCGTATGGATTTTATTTGGACTGGACATATGTGCTTGTGCTGATTGGCGCGATTATCTCAATGATTGCGTCCGCGCGGGTGAGCTCGACGTTTCACAGATACGCGCGGGAGCGCAGCTTTTCGGGTATGACGGGGGCACAGGCGGCGGAAACGATTTTGCATAATAATGGAATTTATGACGTGCGGGTAGAGCGCATTAGGGGAGAACTGACTGACCATTACGATCCGCGCACGAAAACCGTGCGGCTTTCGGACAGCGTGTACGGTTCAACGTCGGTGGCGGCAATCGGCGTGGCGGCGCATGAGTGTGGTCATGTGATGCAGCATGATGAAAATTATGCGCCGCTCAGGGTGCGGACAATGCTTGTTCCGGCGGCAAATATCGGATCGCAGCTTGGCATTCCAATCATTCTGCTCGGCATTTTGTTTGGCGGCAGCACGCTGCTTATCAATATTGGCATTTGGGTGTTTTCGCTTGCGGTTCTGTTTCAGATTGTGACGCTTCCGGTAGAGTTTGACGCGTCGAGAAGGGCACTTGTGTGCATTGAGCAGTACGGGATTGTGACAAGAGAAGAACAGGCAAAGAGCGCGAAGGTGTTAAGAGCGGCGGCGCTGACCTATGTGGCGGCAGCAGCGGCGTCTGTACTGCAGCTTCTGCGGTTAATCCTTTTGTTTGGAAACAGGAGAGATGACTAGAACGCAAGGGCAGCGTTCTTTAATGGAGAATAGGGAGAGAATGGAAAAAGTCAATCTGCGCCTGCTTGTGCTTGAGCTGTTGATGGAGGTTACGGAAAACCGAAACGGCGGTGGAACCTATTCGCATATAGCAGTGCGTGATGTTTTAGGGAAATATAATTATCTTTCGCAGCAGGAAAAGTCTTTTATCAAGCGATTGTTTGAGGGTACATTGGAGCGGATGATTACGCTTGATTTTGTCATTAATCAGTATTCCAATGTAAAGACAGACAAACTAAAACCGCAAATCCGCGCGATTTTGCGCATGGGTGTTTATCAGATTCTGTACATGGACGCTGTGCCGGATTCGGCGGCGTGCAACGAGGCGGTAAAGCTTGCGCAGAAAAAAGGTTTTGCGACACTAAAGGGCTTTGTGAACGGCGTGCTGCGCAATATTGCAAAAAATAAGGATACGCTGGTCTACCCGAATTTGTCCGTGGAATACTCCATGCCTGAATGGATTGTGAATCTTTGGACAAGCCAGCTTGGTGAGGAGAAAACGCACGCCGTGCTGGAGGGGCTGCTGATGGAGCATCCTGTTACAGTGCGTCTGCGCGACAAATCCGTAAAGGATGCATTGCAGGAGGCGCTTGCGGCGCGCGGCGGCAAAATGACGGCTCATCCGTATTTTGGGGACGCGTATCAAATCGAAAAGACGGACGATATGACAACCCTTCCGTTTTATCAGGAAGGCGCGTTTGTGGTACAGGATGTGAGCAGTATGCTTGCTGTTCGGGCACTTTTGTCAGGCGATTTTTTGGCAGCGAAAAGAGCGGCAGGCGAAACGCTTCGCATTGTGGATGTCTGTGCCGCGCCGGGCGGGAAATCGATTCTGGCAGCGGATTTGCTGCAGGATATGGGCGTTTGCCGGGGCGATTTTCGAATCGAGGCAAGGGATATTTCGGAACAAAAAGTTGCGCTGATGCAGGAGAATTTTGTGCGCTGCGGTTTGGACAGGGACAGCGTCTTAGCTGCGGTTTGCGACGCACTGGCGTGCGATGGGCAGCAGACGGCGGACATCGTGATTGCGGACGTGCCCTGTTCGGGGCTT
>DKYC01000013.1:0-236 GCA_002492295.1 Lachnospiraceae bacterium UBA7110 | reverse complement strand
GGACGTGCCCTGTTCGGGGCTTGGCGTTATTGGGAAAAAGCGGGATATTAAATACCGGGTAACGCAGGAGCAGCTTGCAGAGCTTGTGACACTGCAAAGACGTATTTTGGAAAAAGCAGTTAAAATGTTGAAAACGGGCGGGAGGCTGCTGTTTAGTACCTGCACGATAAACCGTGCGGAAAATGAGGAAAATTTTGAATGGCTGGTAAAAGAACAAAAAATGACACCTGTGTCAT
>DKYC01000053.1 GCA_002492295.1 Lachnospiraceae bacterium UBA7110 | reverse complement strand
AAGTGTTTCCGTGACGAGGATTTGCGCGCGGACAGACAGCCGGAATTCACGCAGGTGGACATGGAGCTTTCGTTTGTGGATGTGGATGACGTAATTGAGGTCAATGAACGGCTTTTACAGTATGTTTTTAAGGACACGGTCGGCATTGACATCCAACTGCCGATACAGCGGATGACGTGGCAGGAGGCGATGGACCGCTATGGTTCGGACAAGCCTGATACGCGTTTTGGTATGGAACTTGTGAACGTGAGCGATGTGGTAAGGGGCTGCGGTTTCGGCGTGTTTACGGGCGCTTTGGAAAACGGCGGTTCGGTGCGTGGTATCAATGCCAAGGGACAGGGCGAAATGCCGCGCAAAAAGATTGACGCGCTTGTCGAGTTTGCGAAGGGATTTGGCGCGAAGGGTCTAGCTTATATTGCAATCCAGCCGGACGGGACGCTGAAGTCCTCATTTGCAAAGTTTATGACAGAGGAGCAAATGGCGGATCTGATAAAGGCAATGGACGGTGAGAACGGCGATTTGCTGCTGTTTGCTGCGGATAAGAATAAAATCGTGTGGGATGTGCTTGGCAATCTGCGTCTGGAGATTGCAAGGAACCTTGATTTGCTTGATAAAAACCAGTATAACTTCCTTTGGGTGACACAGTTTCCGCTTTTGGAGTGGAGCGAGGAGGAAAACCGTTATGTGGCAATGCACCATCCGTTTACGATGCCGATGGAGGAGGACTTGGAACTGCTTGATACGGAGCCGGGAAAGGTACGCGCAAAGGCGTATGACATTGTACTCAACGGTACGGAGCTTGGCGGCGGAAGTGTGCGTATTTTCCAAAACCATATTCAGGAGAAGATGTTTGAGATTATCGGGCTTTCCAAGGAAACGGCGAATGAACGGTTTGGATTTTTGCTCAATGCGTTTAAGTACGGCGTACCGCCTCATGCGGGGCTTGCGTTCGGATTGGACCGTATGGTGATGCTGATGGCAAAGGCGGACTCTATCCGCGAGGTAATTGCGTTCCCAAAGGTGAAGGATGCCTCCTGTCTGATGACGGACGCACCGAATGTGGTGGATGACATTCAGCTTAAGGAGCTTGGAATTGCGGTTGTGGCACATGGGGAAACGGCGGAAGAGGAATAATGGTTCATTTGGCGGCATGGAGATTTTGTACAGATGAAAGAAACCGGAAAAAAAGAGACAGGGAAAAAAGAGACTAAGAAAACAAAGGAAAAAAAGGCGCTTGCACTGGAAGTTATCGCGCGGCTGAAACAGGAATATCCGCATTCCGACTGTACATTGGATTATAATGAGGCGTGGAAGCTTTTGGTGAGTGTGCGGCTTGCGGCGCAGTGTACGGATGCGCGTGTGAACGTGGTTGTCCAGGGCTTGTATGAGAGATTTCCGACGGTCGCGGCTTTGGCGGCGGCGCAGGTGTCGGAGATTGAGGAAATTGTAAAGCCTTGTGGCCTCGGGCACAGCAAAGCGCGTGATATCAGTGCGTGCATGCAGACGCTGCATGAGCAGTATGACGATAGGGTACCGGATGATTTTGACAGTCTGTTAAAATTGCCCGGGGTCGGCAGGAAAAGTGCGAATCTGATTATGGGGGATGTGTTTGGAAAGCCTGCGATTGTGACAGATACGCATTGTATCCGGCTGGTGAACCGGATTGGGCTTGTGGATGGGATGAAGGAGCCGAAGAAGGTGGAAATGGCACTTTGGGAGATTATTCCGCCCGAGGAGGGCAGCGATTTCTGCCACAGGCTTGTGGACCACGGGCGCGAGGTCTGTACGGCGCGCACGAAACCGTATTGTGGGAAATGCTGTCTGAATGATATCTGCGCGAAAAACATATAAAATGCTTTTCATTTTCTTTGTGAGGAAGGCAAATGAATATTGCAATCTGTGACGACGACCAGAAAATCTGCGGATTTTTGGAGGAAAAAATAAGGGCAGTCTGTCAAAACGTATTCATCAGGAGCTTTTGCGATGCCGATACGCTTTGGAGCGTGGCAAAGCGGGAGGCAGAGTGGGTGCCGGATATTCTGCTGCTCGACATCCAAATGCGCCAAATGGACGGTATGGAGCTTGCGCACAGGCTGCGCGGTATCGGCTGGAAGACAATCTTAATTTTTATTACGGCATATGCCGATTATGTGTTTGATGCCTTTGACGTGGGTGCATTCCATTATCTGGTAAAGCCTGTTTCCGATGAAAAACTTACAGAGGTTCTCCAAAAGGCAGCCACGCAGCTTACACAGGATAAACAGACGTCAGACAACACAAATACCGACGAACGGCGCATTGCGGTCAAGAGCGGCGGTGTGCATACCGCCGTAAAAATATCCGATATTATTTACGCGGAGGTTTTTAACCGCAAAATCGTACTCCACACGACGGAGGAGTGCATTGAATATTACGGAAAGCTCAAAAGTCTTGAGGATGAGCTTGGCGGTGATTTTTACAGACCGCACCGCTCCTATCTTGTCAATTTTAAATATGTGACAAAATATGACAGCAGTGTCATATATTTGCAGGGTGGTCAGGTCATGATAGCAAAGCAGAACTATGCGGGATTTGTAAAGTCATATATGGCATACATGAAGCGAACCTGTAATGGGCAGTCCGGCGGGGTGGGAGGAACTGCATCATGCATATGACGGATTGGGAAAGTCTTTATGAGCTGGTAAGCACCATACATATCATATTGATTAGCATTGTTTATGGTACCGCGTTTGCCTATTTCAGCATGCCGTTTGTTAAACAAAAAAAGCATGCGTTTGCGGCAGGGGCGGCTTATTTTGTGATACTCACGGTATTATATTACATACCTGTTCCGGTATTGGGCAATGTCACCGTATACAGTCTGAGTGCGCTTGCAGGGCTTCTAGTGCTGTGCGCATTTGAGCAAAAACGGATTTTACAGAAAATTTTTCTTGCCATGACATTCTTTAGTGTCCGCTGGCTTGTGATGGCAATCGGGAATTGCCTGTACATATGGATGAATAAATTGAGCGTGGAGCTGCCGGGTTTTGCCGGGAACATGGCATTGCAGTTTCGGATGTTTGTTATCGTGCTTGCAGTGGACAGTTTGGTTGACATAATATTACTGTTTACGGTTGTGTGGGTTATCAAAAAGGCATATAAATACCGTGACCAAACAATGCGCAGGAATGAGTTTGCGCTTTTAATACTGCCTTCGATGTCGGGGATTGTCGGATATGCCATGTTTAAGTTTTACGATTATAATTACAAGGCGGACACGGGTTATGCGCTGTCGGAGGTATCCACGCAGTTTAATTTCATGTGTCTGTGTTATTATGTCATTTCGCTTGGCACGATTATTGTATTGATTGTACTGTATCAGAGTATTTGCGAGAAACAGGAGGAGGCAAGGCAGAAGGAACTGTTAAATGCGCAGATTGAGAGCATGAAACACCATATTGGGAAGGTGGAACGTCTTTATACGGAAATCCGGGGACTGCGCCACGATATGGGAAATCACATCACCACGCTGGAGGCGCTCTATGAAACGGGGGAGCGTGCGGCAGCGGGCGAGTATATGGAAACGCTGAAGCGGACGCTATGCGCGTCGGATAATGAAATCCGAAGCGGCAATCCCGTGACGGATGTGATTTTATCCGAGCGCAGACAGGAGGCGCAGGAGAAAGGGATTGCGTTTGTGTGCGACTTCCGGTTTCCCGATGGGGAACAGATTAATGCGTTTGACATCAGTGTGCTTTTGAACAATGCGCTTGACAACGCAATCAGGGCGGCGGGGCAGGGTGCGGGGACGCGCAGGAAAATCAGGGTGCGCTCCTATACAAGAAATGACATCTATATGCTGGAAATTGAAAACAGTTTTGACGTCAGTCACAAGGCGCAGGAGGAAACGGACGGGGAGCATGGTTACGGGCTGTCGAATATAAAGCGCGTGGCGCGGAAGTACTGCGGCGATATGACGATTGAGTGCGCGGACGGGATGTTTAAGCTGTGCGTAATGCTTGTACAATAACAAAAAACAAAAAACTCCGTTCACAACAAAAAAAACTTTGTTCACGACAAATCGGTTCAGAGCAGAAAATGTACCTCCGAAATACTTTACAGATACGGATTGATACGAAAAAACCGTATCGTATAAAACAGAGGAAAAGGAGGAATTGGCTATGACCATTGGCGGTATTGGTGGAAACGGAGGCGCAGGTGCGGGCACAAGTGCTGTCGGCATGGGAACCGGCGGTATGGATGCTTATAGCAAGAGTCTGCAAAAACAGATTATGGACGCGCAAAAACAGCTTCAGGAGCTTTCCGGCAATGACGAAATGAGCGCCGAGATGAAGATGAAAAAGCGTCAGGAACTGCAAAAACAAATCAGCGACCTGAACATGCAGCTTCGTCAGCATCAAATGGAAGAGCGCAGAAAGGCGCAGGAGGAAAAGCAGGAGCGTCAGGCAAAAAGCCAGCCCCAAAAGGCGGACGGTGAGCAGGAAGAGGGCCTGTCAAAGGGCAGCATGCAGGCGATGATTTCTGCGGAGGGTTCGCTTAAGCTCGCAAAGCAGCAGGGCAAAACGGCAAAGGAAATGCAAAACGGCGCGGACATCAAGCGCATGGAAATCAAGCTTGACGGCGGCGGCAGCAAGCGTACGGCGGATGACAGTGCGGCAATCAGCAGCAAATGGGATGACGTGGAAGGCATGGAGCAGAAGGCAAAAGGTGCTACGGCCTCGCAGATGTCCCTTCTTGCAAAGGCGCAGGAGGAATCAGACAAGGCAGGCGGAGAAAGCGGCGCAGGCACAAAGACGGGCAGGACGGATAAGACAGATAAGACGGACGAAAAGGACAACACAAAGATGCAGGGACAGGACGGAATTTCAGACAGGGAAGGGCAAAACGACGGGATAACGGCGGAAACGCAGACAGCTCCCATTGGAAGCAATGTGGATGTTAGAATATAACTTTTTAAGTCTGTTTGGTAGTGTATATAGTTTTGTGT
>DKYC01000023.1:5583-7670 GCA_002492295.1 Lachnospiraceae bacterium UBA7110 | reverse complement strand
CATTCTATTATGCATAAAAATACATTATATAAATCAGCCGCCGGGAAATAAAAAGGGTTGTAATTTCACGGCGAATAAATTATCATATAAAATAGTGCGGATAAGCGCAAGAGAGGACGATACACCAAATGATAAGGGCGATGACAGTAGAAGATTATGAACAGGTACGGAATTTGTGGATGCAGATTAAAGGCTTTGCAATCCGCAGCATTGATGATTCCCGCGAGGGCGTGGTGCGCTTTTTGGAGCGAAATCCCGGAACAAGCGTAGTCGCGGTGGAGGATGAAACGGTCGTAGGCGCCATCCTGTGCGGTCACGACGGCAGACGCGGCTGTCTGTATCACGTGTGCGTGGCGCCCGGTTACAGGAGGCGCGGTATTGGGAAGGCGATGGTGGTGTTTTGTATGGATGCGCTCAAAAAAGAGCATATCAACAAGGTCAGCCTGATAGCATTTACCAAAAACGACATTGGCAACGCCTTTTGGCACAATGTCGGCTGGGTACAAAGAGAAGACCTGAATTATTATGACTTCGTATTAAATAAGGAAAATATAGAAGCGTTTAACCAGTAAGTCCAAATGGCGGCGGACAAAGAAAGGAGCAGGATTATCAAATGGAACAGATACAAGGCGGCGTGACTGCGGCGTGCGGTTTTGAGGCGGCAGGCACAGAAGCGAATATTAAATATCAGGGAAGAATGGACATGGCGCTGGTTTACAGCAGCGCACCGTGCACTGTGGCAGGGACATTTACCACCAACGTGGTAAAGGCGGCTCCAGTGCTTTGGGATAAGGAGATTGTGGAGAACAGTCCATACGCGCAGGCAGTCGTTGTGAACGCAGGAATTGCAAATGCCTGCACTGGAAAACAGGGCATGGATTACTGTGCCAAGGAGGCGAAAACAGCGGCGGCGCTTTTAAAGATACCGGAAAATGCCGTGCTTATAGGCTCTACAGGCGTTATCGGAAAGCAGCTTCCGATGGACAGGATTTGTGCCGGAATCGAAAAGCTTGCGGCGGCAAAGGACGGTTCTGTTGAAGCGGGAACGACAGCGGCAAAGGCGATTATGACGACGGATACCATTCATAAGGAAATAGCGGTGACGATTGAGCTTGACGGTAAAACCGTGACAATAGGCGGAATGAGCAAGGGTTCCGGTATGATACATCCGAATATGTGTACGATGCTTGCCTACATAACAACAGATGCGGCAATCAGCAAAACCCTTTTGCAGGAGGCGCTTAGCACAAGCGTCGTCGATACGTTTAACATGATTTCCGTTGACGGCGATACCTCCACAAACGATACCTGCCTTGTGCTTGCAAACGGACTTGCAGGAAATCAGGAAATTACAAAAAAGGGTGAGGCGTATGATAAGTTTTTTGAGGCGTTGAATTATGTAAACACCTATCTTGCGCGGACGATGGCAGGCGACGGCGAAGGCGCGACGGCGCTCTTTGAGACGGTGGTTTACAATGCCGACACAAAGCAAAATGCCCGTACGCTTGCAAAATCCGTGATTGGTTCAAGCCTTTGCAAAGCTGCGCTTTACGGTCATGACGCGAATTTTGGACGGTTTGTGTGTGCGCTTGGCTATTCGGGCGTGCAGTTTGAGCCGGAAAATGTGACGCTTTATTTTGAAAGCAAGGCGGGAAAACTAAAGATTTATGAAAACGGCGTGGATGCGGGATACAGCGAGGAAGAGGCGACAAGGATTTTGTCCGAGCCGGAAGTGACGGTGCTTGTTGATATGCATATGGGAAGTGAAACAGCGACGGCATGGGGCTGTGATTTGACCTATGATTATGTAAAGATTAATGCGGATTACAGGAGTTAAAAAAACGAAAAGAAATTCTAAGATGATAAAAGACATCATCTAAGAATTTCTAAGTTTCGTCCGGAAAGAACGCCAAGAGCGGGCGTTCTTTCAAGAGAATGGACGTATTGGGAAAGGATAGAATGAAATGAAGGAACAGGATATGGGCAAAGTGCTCTCAAAGGCGGAGGTGCTGATTGAAGCGCTCCCTTACATACAGAAATTTAACAGAAAATATATTGTCGTAAAATACGGCGGCAGCGCCATGAGC
>DKYC01000023.1:1134-5297 GCA_002492295.1 Lachnospiraceae bacterium UBA7110 | reverse complement strand
AGCGCCATGAGCAACGAGGAGCTGCAAAGAAATGTAATCAAGGACGTGACGCTTTTAAAGCTTGTCGGCTTTAAACCGATTATCGTACACGGCGGCGGCAAGGAAATCAGCCGCTGGGTGGAGAAAACAGGAAAAGAGGCAAAGTTTGTAAACGGTCTGCGTGTAACGGACGCGGAGACGATGGAAATTGCGGAGATGGTCTTAAATAAAGTCAACAAAAGCCTTGTCACAATGGTTCAGGAGCTTGGCGTCAAGGCGGTCGGCATCAGCGGCAAGGACGGTGGCCTGTTAAAGGTTGACAGGAAATATCCTGATGGACAGGATATCGGATTTGTGGGGGATATTAAGGAAGTCAATCCGAAGGTATTGTTTGATTTAATTGAAAAGGACTTTCTCCCAATCGTAGCGCCAATTGGGCTTGACGACAATTTCCAGACTTATAACATCAATGCGGACGACGCGGCGTGCGCCATTGCGAAGGCGGTCGGCGCGGAGAAGCTTGCATTTTTGACAGATATCGAAGGGCTTTATAAAGACATCAACGACAAGGCTTCCTTTATCTCAAGGATTTCCGCGTCACAGGCGGATGCGCTGATTGAAGAAGGATTTATCGGCGGCGGAATGCTTCCGAAGCTTGGCAACTGTACGAGCGCGATTAAAAGCGGCGTTAACCGTGTGCATATTTTGGACGGACGCATTCCGCACTGCCTGCTTTTGGAAATCTTTACCAAAAACGGTATCGGAACGGCAATCGTGCAGGACAGTGACCTTGAGAAAATGGAAATGGGCGATTATTAGGAGAAAAAGTGAATGATAAATCTTTCACAATACTGTGGTTAATTGGAGGTTAATTATGAACATGAAAGAATACATCGACGAGGCGGAGGCGGCGCTGCTGCATACCTACAACCGTTATCAGATTGTATGGGACAGGGGCGACGGAATGTACCTCTATGATATTGAGGGCAAAAAATATCTTGATTTCGTGGCAGGAATTGCGGTGTTTGCGTTTGGGTATAATAATAAAGCATACAACGATGCGCTCAAGGCGCAGATTGACAAGGTGATACATACATCTAATTATTACTATAATGTTCCGGCAATTGAGGCGGCAAAGAAGCTCAAAAAGATTTCGTGCATGGATAGGGTTTTCTTTACCAACAGCGGTGCGGAGGCAGTCGAAGGCGCGCTCAAGGCGGCAAGAAAGTACGCCTTTTTGCGCGATGGGCACACTGACCATGAAATCATTGCGATGAACCATTCGTTTCACGGCAGAACGATGGGCGCGCTTGCCGTAACAGGAAATCCTCACTACAGGGAAGCGTTTGAGCCGCTTATCGGAAATATTAAATTTGCGGATTTCAACGATTTTGAAAGCGTAAAGGCACAGGTTACCGATAAAACGTGTGCGGTAATTTTTGAGACGGTACAGGGCGAGGGCGGTATATATCCTGCGACGCAAGCATTTATGGAAAATGTCCGGGCACTCTGCGACGAGAAGGACATTTTATTAATCCTTGATGAAATCCAGTGCGGCATGGGCAGAACGGGTTCGATGTACGCATGGCAGCGTTACGGAGTAAAGCCGGATATTATGACAACCGCAAAAGCGGTCGGATGCGGCGTTCCGGTGGGTGCATTCCTGATGACGGAGAAAGTGGCAAAGCAGTCGCTTACAAGCGGCGACCACGGAACAACCTACGGCGGCAATCCGCTTGCATGTGCGGCAGTTTCCAAAGTGATTGATTTGTTTGAGGAGTTGGATTTGCTAAAGAATGTAGAAGAAACAGGTGCATATCTGTATGAAAAGCTTGAGGAAGTTGCGGCAAGGCATGACTGCGTGAAAGCGCATAGAGGTGTGGGGCTGATACAGGGCTTAGAGTGCGGGCAGCCTGTCGGTGAGATTATTAATCGGGCAGTTGAAAAGGGTCTGCTGTTAATTAATGCGGGAACAAATATTATCCGTTTTATTCCGCCGCTTATTGTGTCAAAACAGGACGTGGACGATATGGCTGCGATACTGGACACCTGCTTTTAACGCTGTATTGCGGTAGAAAACGATAGATGGAGAATAGTGTGAAAAATACTTCTAAGGCAGCGTTTTTCATGCGGAAATTTGCGCGGATGCACAAATTCGCAGACTATGGTAAGAATGGTGGATTAAAATGAAACACGGTAAAATAAAAGAACGCATGTTTATCGTACTGGCAATCCTTGTTGCGACAGCGGCCGGACTTGCTGCGACGGCTGTGTTAAACCGGAAACAGCCTGTAAAAGCAGATACGTCCAAAAAGGAAACGATTCATCTTTGGTATACGGATGACGCGATTACGGATTATTTGAGCAGTAAAACGCTGGATTTTTACAACCGCACGGATATCAGGGTGGATATTAAGCTGGTATCGGGACTGGAATATCTTGAGGCAATCAACAAGGCGAGCTTAAGCGACGATGAGGAGACGCCGGATGTGTATATTGTCACAAATGATTCGCTGGAGAAGGCATACTTGTCGGGGCTTGCGGTAGAGCTGGATGAGTCTGTACCGGTTTATAATCCTGCGGCGTACAGCCAGGCGGCAAAAAACGCGGTGACTTACGATAACAAATATGTAGGATGCCCGTTCTATTTTGAGACGAGCGCCCTGCTTTACAACAAGACTTATTTGGAACAAATCGCGGCGGATGCGAATAACAGCGGAGGTGAAACGGATGCGGAAAACGCCCAGGATACCGAAACGGTGCAGGAAAACATTGAAGCGGAGGATTTAATACCGGCTTCCATTGCGGATATTTTGAATTTTGCGGATATGTATTCCGCGCCGGAGAATGTCGAGTATTTCTTCCGGTGGGATGTATCGGATATTTTTTATAATTACTTTTTTATCGGGAATTATATTTCCGTGGGCGGTGATGCGGGCGACGACAAGAACGACATTAATATCTACAACACGGAGTCCGTGTCGACATTAAAGGTTTACCAGGAGCTCAACCAGTTCTTCTCAATTGACACGAAGGAGACGAACTACGACACGATTATGCAGGAATTTCTTGAGGGAAAAACCATTTATACGATTGCGACGAGCGACTGCATCAAAAAACTGGATGATGCCGCAAAAAACGGCGCGTTTTCGTATGAATATGGCATTGCGCGGCTTCCCGACATTAACATAGAGCTTAGCACAAGAGGAATGTCGGTGACAAACGCGCTTGTGCTAAACGGCTATTCCACACACAAGGCATCGGCGGCGTCGCTCATAGAGTTTCTTGCGAACGAGTCCCAGCATGACCTCTATGAAATGACCGGAAAGATTGCGGCAATGACAAAGCAGGACTATGAGGATGCGCATGTGGAGGGCTTTGTGCAGAATTATGCGGATTCCGTGCCAATTCCCAAAATGCTTGAGACAAGTAACTTTTGGGTTGAGCTTGAGATTTGTTTTGCAAAGGTTTGGTCTGGCGAGGATGCAAACACGCAAATCCGTCAGCTTTCCGAGCAGATTAAGACACAGTTAAACGGTGAGCCTGTGACGGAAGAAGTACTGGAAGACCCGCAGGTGGAGCTTCTCCCCGCGGTTGAGTATGAAGATGTTTTGGGGGAAGAAAACGCGGACGTGCCGCAGACACCAACGCCATAAATGGCGGGGCAGGAATAAAAAGAGAAAAAAAATCCAATCATAAGAGTACAAAGGAATGAGACAAAGAAAGGCAGGGTATGATTATGATTGGATTTTTGATTGCGCTTTTATCGGGGGCGCTGATGAGCGTACAGGGCGTATTTAATACAAAGGTAACGGAAAATTCAAGTCTTTGGGCGGCAAACACCTTTGTGCAGTTTACGGCATTTTTGGTCTGTCTGGTTGCGTGGCTTTGTGCGGACCGGACTTCCTTTAAGGATGTGGCTGCGGTGGAACCGAAGTATTTCCTTTTGGGTGGTGTAATCGGTGCCTTTATCACGCTTACGGTTATTAAGAGTATGGATTCTTTGGGACCTGCAAAGGCTGTTATGCTGATTGTCATTGCACAGCTGATTGTCGCATATTTGATTGAACTGTTTGGCTTGTTTGGTGTGGAGAAGGAACCGTTTTGCTGGAGAAAGGTGATTGGCGCGCTTTTGGCGGTTGCGGGATTTGTCGTTTTCAAATTCCAGTAACAGGGCGGTCCTA
>DKYC01000023.1:0-843 GCA_002492295.1 Lachnospiraceae bacterium UBA7110 | reverse complement strand
GGGCGGTCCTAAAATAAAAAAATGTTTGCGAAATGTCAAAAATAGCACTTGTATTGCCCTTGAAATTATCATAAAATAGTCATAGATATGTAAATCAGATATGCGATTCATAAATAGAAGTATCATCGTTATGATTAGAGGGGGCTTTGCCGCAAATACGGTAAAGGAGCTATGAATATTGATGGGAAAACAAAATAAGGGAACAGGAAATCTGAGGGCATTTACGGCAGCAGGCGTTTTTATGTTTGCGCTATTTATGCCTGTACTTTTATGCGGCTGCAAAGGTAATCAGGAGGACGGTGCGCTGCTGTTTGACCTTGATTATGAGACACAGACGCAGGAAGTATATACACAGACGCAGCAGGAGGGGCAAACGGTACCGGACAGCAAGGAGCCGTCTCCCATTTATGTGTATGTCTGCGGCGCGGTGGACAGTCCTGATGTGTATCAGGCAGAAGAGGGCAGCAGGCTTTTTGAACTGATTGAAATGGCGGGCGGTTTTACACCCGAAGCGGATGTGACATGCCTGAATCTCGCACGCAGTGTCGCGGACGGGGAGCAGATCCGGGTGCTTACGAAGGAAGAGGCGGCCAAGAAAATGACATCTGTGTCAGAAAATGCAGTGACTTGGACGGCGGAAGAAAACGGACTTGTCAATATCAACACCGCGTCGCTTTCCGAGCTGACAGGCATTACGGGGATTGGGGAGAGCCGTGCGCAGGCAATCATTGATTACCGCGAGAAAAACGGCGGGTTCCGGTCTGTTGAGGAGATTAAAAAGGTGGACGGAATCAAGGACGGACTGTTTTCAAAAATAAAGGATTATATTACAATATAAAAATG
>DKYC01000149.1:12735-12858 GCA_002492295.1 Lachnospiraceae bacterium UBA7110 | reverse complement strand
CGCTGCATTGCCTTCTCATGCGGATTTTTGCAGACGTACACTTTTTTCATGTCAATCGGATTAATGCCCGTGTAATACATTACCGTGGACATTGTGGACGGCGTCGGGTAAAAATCCTGTACC
>DKYC01000149.1:2046-12578 GCA_002492295.1 Lachnospiraceae bacterium UBA7110 | reverse complement strand
CTGCATTGCCTTTTCATGCGGATTTTTGCATACATACACGCGCTTTGTCGTCACAGGGTCGATTCCGGTATAATACATGACCGTTGACATCGTTGAGGGTGTCGGATAAAAGTCCTGTACCTGCTCCGGCATATATCCGATATCCCGCAGATACTGTGCAAGTTCCACCGCCTCCTTTAAGGTCGAACCCGGATGCGAGGACATCAGATACGGCACAAGAAACTGTTTTTTCCCAAGCCTTTGGTTTAACCTGCGGTATTGTTCCGTAAACGCCTCATACACGGCATTCTCAGGTTTTCCCATCTTAGACAGCACCGCGTCGCTGATATGCTCCGGCGCAACCTTTAGCTGTCCGCTGATATGATGTTCCACAAGCTCCCGGAAAAATGTGTTATCTTTATCTAACAGAAGATAGTCAAACCGTATTCCGGAACGCACAAACACTTTTTTTACATTTGGCAGCGTCCTTAGCTTTCTTAAAAGCGACAGGTAATCGGAATGATCAACCTCCAAATTAGGGCAGGGCTTTGGGAACAGACACTGGCGGTGTTTGCATACGCCCGCCGTCATTTGTTTTTGACAGGACGGCCTGCGGAAATTTGCCGTCGGACCGCCCACATCATGGATATACCCTTTAAAATCCTTGTCCTTGATTATCTGCTTTGCCTCATTGAGAATCGATGCATGGCTGCGTACCTGGACCGTGCGTCCCTGATGAAACGTGAGTGCACAAAAATTACAGCCGCCAAAGCACCCGCGGTTGCTGATAAGTGAAAACTGAATTTCCGAAATTGCAGGCACTCCTCCCTGCGCCTCATATGACGGGTGGTATGTCCTCTGATAGGGAAGCCCATACACATCATCCATTTCCTGCATGGTCAAAGGCGGCTGCGGCACATTCTGCACCACATACAAGCCGTTTGGATAAGGCTCAACCAACACCTTCCCATTAAACGCGTCCGTATTGTCATACTGTACCTTAAAGCTTTTTGCATACAGGGTTTTATCCGCGCGCATTGCGTCATAAGAAGGCAAAAGCTCATATTCATACAGCCCTGAAAGGTCTTTTGTCTTATAAACTGTCCCCGCGACAAACGAAATATCCCTGACTGCAATTCCGCTATTCAGCGCGTCCGCAATCTCAACAATCGATTTCTCCCCCATCCCATATGAAATTAAATCCGCCTGGCTGTCAAGCAGAATGGAACGTTTAAACGAATCCGACCAGTAATCATAATGCGCCATTCTGCGCAGACTCGCCTCAATACCGCCGATAATAATTACCGCATCCTTATATTTTTTCCGGATTAAATTGCCATATACCACAGTCGCATGGTCGGGGCGCCGGTATGCTTTTCCGCCTGGCGTGTATGCGTCGCTTTCCCGATGCTTTTTTGATACATAATAATGGTTGACCATCGAATCCATATTTCCCGATGACACAAGAAATCCCAGCCTTGGTCTGCCAAGTGCGGCAATACTTTCCTCATTTTTCCAGTCAGGCTGTGCAATCACTCCCACGCTGTAGCCATGCGCCTGCAAAAGTCTTGTGATAATCGCGTGCCCAAAGGATGGGTGGTCGACATATGCATCCCCCGAAACATACACAAAATCAAGCTGCTCCAAGCCAAGCTCATGTACTTCATCCATATTGACAGGAAGAAAACCGTTTGCAAGTGACATTTAATCCTTCTCCTTTTTCTGCTTTGTAAGCGCTTCCAATTCCTCCTGCCGCAAAGCCCTCCATGCGCCTTTTGCAAGCGCATTATCAAGGACAAGTCCTCCAAAGGAAATCCGCTTTAAATACGTAACATTACCGCCAACCGCGCCAATCATGCGCTTAATCTGATGAAAACGCCCCTCTGTAACGGTCAGCTCTAACGAGTACGACGTGTCCGAACGCTTCACGCTATGTACGCGCGCAGGAAGCGTCGGATTTTCATCTCCGATATCAGTACCCTGTTCCAGCTTTAAAATCCCCTCTTTTGTCAGAGTTCCCTCACACTCCACGTAATATGTTTTCTCCACATGCTTTCTGGGTGAGAGCAGATTATGGGAAAGCGCCCCATCGTTTGTGATGAGCAAAAGTCCCTCCGTATCCTTGTCAAGCCTGCCTACCGGAAACAAATCCCTTCCCACGGCACCCTGCATTAAATCCAGTACAGTCTTATCCTGTTTATCCTTCGTCGCGGTCACAACGCCGGACGGTTTATTCAGCATATAATACACATACTCCTGATAACATAGTTCCCGTCCCATAAAGCAGATATTGTCTTCCCGTTCATCCACCTTATATTCCGGCTTTTTTACTACCATTCCGTTTACGGTAATGTTTCCGTTTCTGATAAATTCCTTTACCTGACTTCTCGTGCCAAGCTGCATTTGCGAAATCAATTTGTCAAGACGCATACATCCTCCGTTCGTTTCTCTGTTATGGACAAAATTTTTGTATTAAACGGCAGTAAAAAAGAATAAGCTATAGTTAAGAACACTCTTTTGGTGCACTTATGCTTGTAAAGACATTCGTTTGGCTCATTTTAATCATAGCCGTCCTAAGCCACCCTGACGCCACCTTCCAATATGCCTATGAAGGACTGTACCAATGGGCGGTGAAAATGGTTCCGACACTTTTCCCGTTTATGATGATTAGCTCCATTATGGTATACAGCGGTGCAGACTTGGAGCTTGGGCGTATCCTTGCCTTCCCCTTAAAACGCATCTATAAATACAGTACCTATGGACTCTATGCCATCTTTATGGGCTTTTTCTGCGGATTTCCAATGGGGGCAAAGGTTGTCAGCGAGCTTTGCGAACATCATAAGCTCTCCAAAGAGGAGGCAGTCTCGCTGCTTGGTTTTTGCAACAATATCGGTCCCGCGTATTTTTTAGGGATTATTATTCCGATTTTGCACGCCTGCGGATACCACAATACACTGCCCTTCCTGTTTGGAATGTATGGCATTCCTGCAATCTATGGTATTTTTTTAAGCCACCGTTTTGCCAAAACCCAATTAGGCAAAATCCCACATAATCAGGTACAGACAGACAATACACAGGAACAGCTTTCCCTGGCAGGCTGTTTCAAAAAAGCATGTGCAGAAAATACACAGTCCCTTATCATGCTTGGCGGATACATTACATTTACAAATGCATTTCGCATCTTCCTTGATTTTTTCCGTCTTTCGGACAGCATTAAACGCGTCCTGTCAGGTTTTTTGGAAATCATGGGGGGTGTACAGAGCATTTATACTTCCACGCTTCGGCCGTCCCAAAAAATATTATGGATTATGACTGCCCTATGCTTTAGCGGAATTTCCTGTCTGATACAAACCGGCAGTTTCCTGGAAAAAGCACATCTTCCGATTGCGGCATATTTCAAAAACAAGGGACTCCTTACACTGATTTCCTTTGGATATTATGCAGTAATACTATATTTTCACTAATGTCCTTAATTTAATAAAGGCTTATTGGGTTTGAATTTGTAGCAATATCATATAAGTTCATTACCTTAAATAAAAGCGTGTCTTTTTTGCCGTGCCCAATATTGACTGTAACAGTCATCCTGTTCTGACCTTTATCCCACGGCTGCAAGGTTGACCAGGTTAGTCCGTTATCCGTCGAAAACGCATAATATTGGAGTGGTGACTCATTGTCAAGCGACGCTAACTCCACTGTCGCATACCGGCTGGTACTATTGTAATTCAGAAGCTTTGCCTCAAGATACAAAGGAGCAGTCGTATCGTTATAAACACGTGCTTCGGGAACCGGAACAGCAAGCGGTGCATAATCCTTGTAGGTTACGCTTCCGTCCCTTTTCTCCAGTCCGAAATACCGCGCCACTGCCGTCGCATCGCACACGCCAAGCGCTTTGAGCTTACTTTGCGACTGTATATTCGCAACATCATTGATATGGTCAACATGACAATGCTCCACAATAACCGCCGGAATATCCCGCAGGGAGCATTGCTTGATAATGCCGTAATAATCCGTGCCCTTTGAACCAATTCTCGTTTTAATGCCCCTGTTAAACAATCCAAGCTGTTCAAACTGCGTAAGGAATTCATTTCCGGCACTGTATCCCTGACTGTATAGCATTCCCGTGGACGGCACCCAAACCTCACTGCCGTAAAGCTCATGGGAGATTGACATGTTAAAATGGAGTGAAAACAGGAAATCAGCATTCACGCTTTTCGCAAATTCCGCACGCTCGTCCAAATCCATATCGATATCCTGCGTATGGG
The DNA here is from genome assembly GCA_002492295.1 of Lachnospiraceae bacterium UBA7110. Lineage (GTDB taxonomy): Bacteria > Bacillota > Clostridia > Lachnospirales > Lachnospiraceae > COE1. The sequence goes on along the minus strand of DKYC01000149.1, from coordinate 8,337 downwards.
TCAGGTATACCGTCACATTATTGTACTGCTCAAGTTCCTCCTTCATATACAGTGCTACCTGCATTGTATAAAGCTTTTCCGGTATCGGCAGATAGTCGGTTCCTAAATTTTCCCCTCCATGTCCAGGGTCAATCACGACCACAACCGGGTCTGCCGCATAAGCAGTGCTTCCCTGCCCCCCAAACGCAATGCTTCCTACAACAGCCGTCACACTAAGAACCAATGCCAGGATTTTTTTTACTCCTCTGAACATAAACCCTCCTTTTTGATATAAACGATATAAAATCAAAGGAACCCACAGTTTCCCGTGGGTTGCATCATGCAAAACAATACCTGTCATAATACGGCAGGACTTTGGGCGTCCTCCGCCGTCTCCTCTTCTTCCTCCATGACCTCCGGTGGAACAAGCGCGGCACGGTTTGCAGTTACCACACTGTCAATTTCCTGCAAATCACTAACAAGCTTGTTGTAATCCTTTGTGGCAAACTCGATGGACTGCTTAATGATATTTTCAAGATTCGCAAGCATTCCGTCAGAGTACTGCATAATGGATGTCCGCATTCCGTTCGCCTCCATTGTCGCCCTGTCTAAAATATCCTGTGCCTGCTGCGTGGCAAGCTCCACGATTTCGTTTGCCTGCGCATACGCCTGCTGCATAATCTGATGCTCGCTGATTAGCTCCGTTGTCTGTACCGCCGCGTTGTCAAGCAGCGCCTGTGCCTTCTGCTTTGCATCATTTATGATTGCTTCCTTGTTCGATATGATTTTCTGATACCGTTTGATTTCCTCAGGAGTCGTCATCCTAAGATCCCGGATCATCTCGTCAATCTCCGTCTTATTAACGATAATCATATCCGTAGAAAATGGCTTAAACTTGCAATTCTCTATGTACAGTTCAAGATCATCAATAATCTGCTCAATTCTGCTCGCCATTCCATATTCCTCCATATTAATCCTCATTCTTACCAAAGACTGCGAATTTGGACACTGCACAAATTTGCCATGTAAAAAATTTTTTCACACTACCTTTTGGCATTATTCCTTATTCCTAAATTTCCGGTATACAAGCTCCGCCACAAAATCCGGCACACAGGGTGAAATATCACCGTTAAATGCCGCAATCTCTTTTACGCCGGACGAGCTTAAATACGCGTATTCAAGGCTTGTCGTCAGAAAAACCGTGTCCAGCATTCCTTTGGAAAGAAGTCTGTTTGTCTGCGCAATCTGCAGCTCGTACTCAAAATCCGTCGTGGCGCGAAGCCCCCGCACGGAAATATGAATCTTCTGCTCGCGCGCATAATCTACCAAAAGCCCGCTGAAGGAATCCACCTCCACATTTGGTAAGTCCTTCACAGCCTCCTTTAATATACTAACACGTTCTTCTACAGAAAACAACGCAATCTTCGCCTTATTGTCCAAAACACTTACAATTAGCCTGTCAAACATCTTGGACGCGCGATTAATTACATCAAGATGTCCAAGCGTCATAGGATCAAAGCTTCCGGGATAAATTGCAGCATTCATAAATATTAAGCCCCCTGTTTCCTTAATTCGCCGTTCTATTCGGTACCCTTTTTTATAAACATATGCTTGCTTGTCTTATAAGTTTTCTCTTTCTCTATGTGAAACCCCAGTTCCTGTACATAATGGAAATCCGTTTTTAGTGCTGCCTCCACAACAATCAGTGTATCCTCATTGACAAAAGGTGCGTCCTTTAACAGTTCCAGCGCTTTTTTGTCATACTCCTGACTGTATGGCGGATCCATAAAAATAACATCCGCCGTATCCCTGATGCTCCCGCGTATTGCGGCAAACACATCCTGTTTTAAAATAACCGCCTTGTCCGTTAAGTGCGTATGCGCTACATTCTCCGTAATACATGCAACAGCCTTCTGACTGCTCTCCACAAAATAAGCCTTTGCCGCCCCGCGGCTTAACGCCTCGATTCCAATCCCGCCGCTTCCGGAAAACAAATCCACAAACACTGCCCCCGGCAGATACGGCATCAGCATATTAAAAAGCGTTTCCTTAATCCGGTCGGTTGTCGGACGTGTATCCATCCCTTCCGGTGTTTTGAGCAAAAGGCGTCTTGCACTTCCTGCAATTACTCTCATACTTTCTCCTTCTTATACCCATTCGGGCAGATATCATGTCTAACATTATACCTTAATTTTTGTTCCTTTTCCATCTCTTTTACCAAGTTTTAATTTATTTAAACTGATTTTTTTGTCATGGTATACGAACTCCTGTTCTTCGCCCTGTGCAAAACAGCAATACACCTTTTCAATACAGTCTTTCGCGCCAAGTTTCATCCCGCGTACCCCTACAGCGTTCTTTTTTAATTCCGGAATTTCATCTGCGTCAATCCGTAAAAAATATCCTTCCGCACTTTGGAAAATAATATGCTGATGTTCATTGACAATCGTAACGGCTGTCACCTCATCGCCTTCATTCAGCTTTGTTGATGCCACGGTCCGCTTCGTAACATCAAACTCGCCGCCGCTTACCAGCTTGCACATTGCCTGCTTCGTCACAAACAACAGCCGGTACAGATTCAAATCCGACTGGCTCGCGACAAGCACTGCATTTTCACTTCCTGAGTCATAATTACTGATATTATCAATGGGAAGCCCCTTGTCACGGAACTTTCCAAACGGAACGTCCGCTGCCTTTACGGTATGCAGCTGTCCGGTATTTGTAAAGACACAGATTCTCCCTGTATTTTTGCATTTCGTGATGTATTTAAATTCCGTATGCACTGCTTCCTTGTTTCTCTCATAAGCGGCAACATCAATCGTTTTGCAGTACCCGAATTTGTCCATCAGGAAAACAATATCCATTTCCTCCTGTTTTTTCTCCTCATAAACAGCCTCTTTAGCATTTTCAATCCGCGTTTTCCTTTTTCCCGCATACTCTTTTTTTATCATATCCAAATCCTGAATAATCACCTGCGCCATCGCATCGCGCCGCTCCAGAATATCCTCATATTGATAAATATTCGCATTGGTCTGTGCATTTTCCTTCATCAGCGCTTCAATCTCCAAACCAATCAGCTTATAAAGGCGCATATCCAAAATCGCGTTTGCCTGACGCTCCGTGAAATTCAACTGCTGCGCCATCACCGACGAACTCTTGGAACGGAATTTGATGCCGTCCGTAACACCGCTTGTCAGGCAGTTTTTCACCATTGTCCTGTCCTTGGAACCGCGCAGGATTTCAATAATCAAGTCAATAATATTGCAGGCGCGGATTAAGCCTTCCTGGATTTCGCGCTTTTCAAGCTCCTTATTCAAAAGCGTCGTGTATTTGCGTGTGGCAATCTCATACTGGAACGCCACGTTCCTTGCAATAATGTCCTTTAGCCCCATTGTTTCCGGTCTGCCGTCCGCAATCGCAATCATATTGACGCCGAATGTATCTTCAAGACGTGTCTTTTTGTACAATAGATTCTTAAAATTCTCTACATCCGTATCTTTTTTGAGCTCTATGACAATGCGGATGCCCTCCTTGGAAGACTGGTTGGAAATATCTATAATCTCGGGCGCTTTCTTCTGCTCATAAATTGCCGCCACATCCTGCAGAAATTTTCCGATATTTGCGCCAATCATGGTATACGGAATTTCCGTAATGACAAGGTTTAACTTTCCGCCCTTTGTCTTTTCCACCTCCACGCTGCCCCGAAGCTTAATTTTACCCGCGCCGGTCTCATAAATCTGCAGCAGCTCGTCCTTGTTGCAGACAATGCCTCCTGTCGGAAAGTCCGGACCCTTGATATATTTCATCAACTCGCGCGTGGTAATGCTTTCATTCATCATATATGCCTTTGTTGCGTCGATGACCTCGCCCAAATTATGCGGCGGGATGCTGGTCGCCATCCCCACGGCAATGCCTTCCGAGCCGTTCACCAAAAGATTGGGAAAACGGCATGGCAAAACAGACGGCTCCTTCTCCGTTTCGTCAAAATTCGGCACAAAATCAACCACGTCTTTATCCAAATCGGCAAGAATTGCCTCCTGCGAAATTTTTTGCAGCCGTGCCTCCGTATAACGCATTGCGGCAGCGCCGTCGCCCTCGATATTTCCAAAATTCCCGTGCCCGTCAATGAGTGGAATGCCTTTCTTAAAATCCTGTGTCAGCACGACAAGCGCCTCGTAGATGGAGCTGTCCCCGTGAGGATGGTATTTACCCATCGTATCGCCGACAATACGCGCGCTTTTTCTGTAAGGCCTGTCATAACGGATTCCCAGCTCATGCATGTCATACAATGTACGCCGCTGTACAGGCTTTAAGCCGTCGCGCACGTCAGGCAGCGCCCTTGCGATAATCACACTCATCGCATAATTGATAAAAGACTTCTGCATAGTCTCGGAATATTCCGTCTTTATAATTTTTTCTTCCATTCAAACAACGACTCCCTTTCTACTAAATATCAAGCTCCGCGTCCGGCGCATACTCATAAATGAACTTTCTCCTCGGAGGAACATCAGTTCCCATCAGCATCTCCGTCACCTCCGACGCCATGCGCGCGTCCTCAATCTCAATCTGCTTTAAAATCCGCGTCTCGGGATTGAGCGTCGTTTCCCAAAGCTGTTCGGCATCCATTTCCCCAAGTCCTTTATAGCGCTGCAGCGTAAAGGGACCTTTATGCTTTTTACGGTATTTTTCAAGCGCTTCGTTATCGTAAAGGTATTCCTCTTTCCCTTTTGCGGGCATCGCCTTGTACAAGGGCGGCATTGCGATATAGACGTGTCCCTCAAAAATCAGCTCCGGCATAAAGCGGTAAAACAGCGTCAACAGCAGGTTGCTGATATGTTCCCCGTCAACGTCGGCATCCGCCATAATTACGATTTTATCATACCGTAGCTTTGCAATGTCAAAGTCGTTCCCGTACCCTTCCGAAAAGCCGCAGCCAAACGCATTAATCATTGCCTTAATTTCCGCGTTCGCAAGCACCTTGTCAATGCTTGCCTTCTCCACATTCAAAATCTTTCCCCGTATCGGTAAAATCGCCTGATACATCCGGTTTCTTGCCGTCTTTGCACTTCCGCCCGCAGAATCCCCCTCCACGATAAAAATTTCACATTTGCTGCTGTCCTTCGACTCGCAGTTTGCAAGCTTTCCGTTGGAGTCAAACGAAAATTTCTGCTTTGTGAGCATGTTTGTCTTTGCACGCTCCTCTGTCTTTCTGATTTTTGCCGCCTTTTCCGCGCAGGAAATGACGCTTTTTAACACTTCGACATTGCGGTCAAAGTATCTTTGGACTTCATCCCCCGTCACTTTGCTGACAGCCTTTGACGCATCCTGGTTGTCAAGCTTTGTCTTTGTCTGTCCCTCAAAACGCGGATCGGGATGCTTGATTGAAACAATCGCCGTCATGCCGTTTCTGACATCCGCACCTGTAAAGTTGATATCCTTTTCCTTTAAGATATTCAGCTCGCGGGCATAGTTGTTGATAACCGTGGTAAACATTGTCTTAAAGCCTGTCAGGTGCGTTCCGCCCTCCGCATTGAAAATATTGTTGCAGAAACCCAGCACGTTTTCATGAAACTCATTAATATACTGAAACGCGCACTCCACCGTAATGTCCTCGCTTACACCCGTAAAATAAATAATGTCATGAAGCGCCTCTTTGTTTTTGTTTAAATCCTTGACATATCCGACAATCCCTTCCGGTTCCGTATAAATGATTTTTTCCGGTGCGCTGCTTCTCCTGTCCTCAAAAATAATCGTAAGATCCGGGTTTAAGTAAGCGGTTTCATGCAGCCTGCTCTTAACATCCTCCGCCTTAAAACGCGTCTTATCAAAAATCTGCGGGTCGGGGGTAAAGTTGATAGTCGTTCCCGTTTCTTTCGTCTTTCCGATAACGGGAAGCAGACCGTCAACAAGCTCTACTGTGGGATTTCCATATGCATATCTGTCCTGATGGATGAGTCCACCGCTCTTGACCGTTACGGTCAACTGTGTAGACAGCGCATTTACCACCGATGAACCCACGCCGTGCAATCCGCCGCTTGTCTTATATGCGCTGCTGTCAAACTTTCCGCCTGCGTGAAGCGTTGTAAAGACCACACGCTCCGCACTTACGCCCTTTTGGTGCATTCCAACAGGGATTCCGCGCCCGTTGTCCGAAACCGTCGCAGAGCCGTCCGCCTCAAGCGTCACGCGAATTTCACTGCATTCCCCGGCAAGATGTTCATCCACCGAATTGTCTACAATTTCATATATTAAATGATTTAAGCCTTTTGTGGAAACGCTTCCGATATACATTCCGGGACGTTTCCTGACAGCCTC
>DKYC01000149.1:1478-1767 GCA_002492295.1 Lachnospiraceae bacterium UBA7110 | reverse complement strand
GTAATGCTTGACGCATCATATGTATTATTGGGATTATTTTTATTATTGCCGTCTGTCTTTGCCATTTTAGCAACCATGCCTTTCCAAAATGATACCATAACTGCTGATTGCTGTAACAGCGATACAATTACGGTCGAATGCTGTGTCCAACGACATTGTCATCGTTCACAAGCCATTAATTAGTATACCATAACTTTCCAACATTGCAACTGTTTTTGAGATTTTTTTCGAATATACGTTTTTGTTGGTTTTACATAAAAATTTTCTATGCATTTTTTTCAATGCAACC
>DKYC01000149.1:0-1207 GCA_002492295.1 Lachnospiraceae bacterium UBA7110 | reverse complement strand
TGCAAATGTAAGAAATTTGTATACAATAATAATTAGAGCGTTACAAAGTGATGTCAAAACCGCAAAATATAACGGTGTAAGCGCTTTCAAAAATATAACGAAAAGAAAGGATAAAAACTATGGCTATGTATGGATTCGGTCCGATGATTGACCAATTAAAGAAGAACCCCAAAACAATTGTATTTACGGAAGGATGTGACCCACGTATTCTTGAGGCTGCATCACGTCTTCTTGCCAGCAGCTTTCTTACTCCGATTCTTGTAGGAAATGAGGAAGAGGTCCTAAAAGCTGCCGAAGATGCCGGTTACAATATCAGAGGTGCCCAGATTATTGACAGTAACCATTACGACCGTTTTGATGAAATGGTAGATAAATTCTGCGAACTCAGAGCCGGAAAAAAAGAAGGCACTCCCGAAAAAGCAAGAGAGATTCTGACAAAGCCAAATTACTTCGGCACGATGCTTGTAGCAATGGGCGTAGCGGATGCGCTTTTGGGCGGTGCTACATACTCTACCGCTGACACTGTCCGCCCTGCTCTGCAATTAATCAAGACAAAGCCGAACAACAGTATCGTTTCTTCCTGCTTTATCCTTGTGCGCCCCGGTGCAACAGGTGAAAATGAAGTGCTTGCCATGAGCGACTGCGCGATTAATATCGCTCCTTCCGAGGACGAGCTTGTTGAAATCTGCGGCGAGACAATTGAATGTGCCAAGATTTTCGGCGTTGACCCGAAAGTTGCGTTCTTAAGCTACTCTACACTTGGTTCCGGAAAAGGCGATTCCGTTGAAAAGATGCGGAATGCCGCAGCCAAAGCCAAAGCGGAATTTCCCGACACGCCAATCGAGGGCGAGCTTCAGTTCGATGCCGCTGTTTCCCCGCGTGTAGCACGTACAAAATGCCCCGATTCAAAAGTTGCCGGTCATGCCAATACCTTCATTTTCCCGGATATCAACTCAGGTAACATGGGTTATAAGATTGCACAGAGAATGGGTAATTTTGAGGCGTACGGTCCGATTCTTCTTGGTCTGAATGCACCGATTAACGACCTTTCCCGCGGATGTAACGCAATTGAGGTTTACTCTATGGCGATTATTACGGCGGCTTTGGCATAGGATAAAAAAATGTAAAATACTGCTTGACTTTTAATGGAAAATATGTGTATAATAATGGAGCAGGTCAGAAATGACTTGTTCCATATGGGATCTTA
>DKYC01000111.1:14673-17644 GCA_002492295.1 Lachnospiraceae bacterium UBA7110 | reverse complement strand
TCTCCCAGCTGAGCTATATCCCCATGGACTTCTTTACAAAAGATATTGTATCAGATTTTGGAAAAATTGCAAGACTGTATATGCATATTTTCAAAAAAAGAATGGACAAATGAGGGGAAAACGTATAAAATAATGGTTAGGAAAAATACCGTCATAAAGAGCCTCTGTTATGTGCAGAGGTTTTTATTTGGGAAAGGGGCAGAACTGCTATGAGTAATGCAACAAGTATCTCTATCCCCGCAATTCTGAAGGTGGGGAACGGAGCATTAGACAAAATTGGAGCCTATATGAAAGATGCCGGATTTGGTCAGGTCGTGATTTACTTTGGGAACGGTCTGATTGACCTATTTGGTCAAAAAGTTATGGGGTCGCTCAAAGAACAGCGAATCGAGGTGCTTGAGTACCGTGAGATTGACACGGTCGATATAGACGACATAATTAAAATGGCGTTTTCCATGCCAAATAAGACGCGTGCCGTGATTTCCATCGGCGGCGGAAAGGTGATTGACGCGGGAAAGTATGCGGCGTTTCTGAAAAACCTGCCGTTTATCAGCGTACCGACCTCAAGCTCAAGCGACGGGTTTTCAAGCGCGAGTGCGTCGCTTATCGTGGACGGGCGCAGAAATTCCGTTCCGGCAAAGCTTGCCTATGGCATTATCGTTGATACGGATGTAATCCGCACGGCACCGGAAAAATTCATCTATTCCGGAATTGGGGATATGATTTCCAAAATTACAGCGATTTACGACTGGGTATTTGAGGCGGGGCATGGTGTTTCGCAGCTGAATGATTTTGCGGTGATGATTGCCAAAAAGGCGGTGAACAGCTTTGTGCGCACACCGTATGAGAGTATTAAGGACGAGGTGTTTCTGAAGGAACTTTTGGACTCGCTTTCCATGAGCGGCATTGCGAACGAGATTGCGGGCAGCAGTGCGCCGACAAGCGGAAGCGAACATTTGATTTCGCACGCACTCGATAAAATGCTGGAGGCACCGCAGCTTCATGGAATACAGGTGGGGGTGGCGACATATATTATGAGCGTCGTGCATAATCATAGATATAAACGGGTGAATACCGTGCTTGCACAGACGGGCTTTTGGAATTACGTGGCGACGCTTGGCATGAAAAAAGAAGACTTTATCGAAGCGATTGACTTGGCACCGTCCATTAAGCCGCACCGGTATACGTATCTGCATGAGGAGAAGTACCGTGAGGCGGCAAAGCGCGTGGTGCTTGAGGATGCGGTCTTAAAGAAGATATTAGTATAGATAAGTAGGGAGATGACACAAATGACAACAGTAGAAGGGCAGACGTTTGATGCGGAACGCGCATTTTACGGGGCACAGGATGTTGTGCTGAATGCGTGCCGTTTTGACGGACCTGCGGACGGGGAAAGTGCGGTCAAGGAAGCGGCAAATATTGAGGCAGACAAGTGCTTTTTTAACCTGCGCTATCCTTTTTGGCATGTGCACGGGCTGAAGATAAGGGACTGTGAGCTGACTGAGTTGTGCCGCGCTGCGCTTTGGTATTCGGATGGCATTACGATTGCGGATACAAAGCTGCACGGGATTAAGGCGCTGCGGGAATGCAGGGATGTGGTGCTGAACAACTGTGATATTATCTCGCCGGAGTTTGGCTGGTCGGTGAGAAATATTGAGATGTACGACACGACGGCAAAGAGCGAGTATTTTATGATGCGCTCCGAGAATATCCGGTTTGGGAACGTCGATTTCACGGGGAAATATTCGTTCCAGTATATTAAGAACGCTGTGTTTGAGAATTGCCGCTTTGACACGAAGGACGCGTTTTGGCATGGTGAAAATGTGCTTGTGAAAGACAGCGTTGTCAAGGGGGAGTATTTGGCATGGTACTCCAACGGGCTTACGCTGGAAAACTGTAAAATTATCGGAACGCAGCCGCTTTGCTACTGCAAAAATCTGAAGCTTGTCAACTGTGAGATGATTGACACGGATCTTTGCTTTGAAAAATCGGATGTTTTTGCAGAGGTGACGACGCCGGTTATCAGCATAAAAAATCCGCATTCGGGTAAAATTACGGTGCCTGCGGTTGGGAAAGTGATTATGGATGACGCGGAGGCTGCGGGTGAGGTGGCGGTTTTGCCATAATTTCTGTTGACATTTTGACAGAAAGTGCGTATGCTGTTTGAATAGGCAGGGGGCATGGATTTTGCGCAGGACAGATTCCCACGGTTTCGGCAAGGAGAATAAAAACACCTTTATAACGGGGTGTTTTTTTGCTATCCCCAAAAAGCATAAAGCCTGCCTGTCATTTCAAGACAGGGCGAAACGGCAGGAATGGATTGGAACTTCACACAGACAGAAATAGAAATTTAATAGAAATATCCGTGCGGTTGTGATATGATATTAAGATACGGACAAATATTAGGGGAAATTTGAAATTTAATTTATATATCAATGGAGGACATAATGAAAAAGATACTGTTAATCGGGAAGTTTAATACGGTGGTGAATGAAACAAACAAGTTTTTGTCTCAATATTTTCATGTACAGCTCTGCTCGGAGAATGCGGACGTTTTGAAGGGAATGTTAAAAATTGTCAATCCGGATTTGGTGGTCATCAGCCTGATTGGAGCGTACGATATTGATACGTCGATTTTCTTCCTGTTAAGTGACCAGTATGCGCATATCCCGGTACTGACAATCGGCACAAAGGAAGAGTGTGGCAGATTTTTTAAGTATTATGAGGGCGGGCAGTTTGAAAACCTGATTCGTCCCGTGGAAAACACCGTGATTATGGAGGCGGTGTGCAGGCGCCTTGGCGTGGACGAAGCGTATGTGGAGGAAGAGGCAAAGGCGCAGCAGGAGGAAGCGAGCGGGAAAAAGCGGATTTTGGTAGTGGATGATAACGGCACGGCGCTGCGCACAATCAAGGCAATGCTGGAGGATACATACGAGGTCGCGATTGCGATTTCGGGGGCGCAGGCGATGAC
>DKYC01000111.1:12347-14315 GCA_002492295.1 Lachnospiraceae bacterium UBA7110 | reverse complement strand
ATGATTCGCGCGGACGAGGATTTGACGAATATTCCCGTTATTTTTCTGACAGCGATTAATGACAGGGCAAATATTGAGGCGGTGTTGCAGTTAAAGCCTGCGGGATATTTTCTAAAACCTCCCGTAAAGGAACGTCTGCTCGCGGAAATTGCCAAGGTATTGGATGCGTAACGGTATAACCACATCTGATGAATATGCAGCTGCTGGTGTAATCAATCGGAAAAGAGTGAAGAGATATGCAGACAGATTATAAGACGAAAGGGCTTTTGCTCTTAAAAAAGGGACAAAAAGGAATCATTCATGCAATATTCAGCAGATTCGGGCTGATGCTTCTAATGATGATAGCACAGATTTTTATTCTTTTTGGAATCTTTCGCTGGTTTGAGGAATTTTTACCGCATATTTTGGGCGGAACTGTGCTGTTTACATTTATTATGGTTATTTGTCTTTTAAACAGCAGAATGAATCCGACGGCGAAAATCACATGGCTGATTGTGATTATGCTTGTGCCGGTTTTTGGCGTGCTGTTGTTTGCGTACACGCAAAGCGACGTCGGGCACCGTGCCCTGAAGGCGCGTATGAACCAGATTATCACAGAGACAAAGGAGTGCATTCCCCAATCAGGGGATACCATGGAGCGGCTGACCGAAGAGAACCAGGGGGTGGCGGCGCTGGCGCATTATATGCACAGGAGCGGCTGCCATCCGGTGTTTGAAAATACGTCTGTTACGTATTTTCCGCTGGGTGAGGAGAAGTTCGCCCAGATGTTAAAGCAGCTTGAGGCAGCGGAGCATTTTATTTTCATGGAATATTTTATCGTGGACGAGGGAATCATGTGGGGACAGATTTTGGAAATCCTCGCAAAGAAGGCGTCGGAAGGCGTCGATGTGCGCGTGATGTATGACGGAACATGTGAGTTTGCGCTGCTGCCGCATGATTATCCGAAACGTCTTAGGGCATTGGGAATCCAGTGTAAGATTTTTGCTCCGGTGTCACCGTTTGTATCCACACATTATAATTACCGGGATCATAGGAAAATCCTGGTGATTGACGGACATACGGCGTTTAACGGCGGAGTGAATCTTGCGGACGAGTATATTAATCAGAAGAAAAAGTTTGGGCACTGGAAGGATACTGCCGTTATGCTGAAAGGGGAGGCGGTTCAAAGCTTTACGCTGATGTTTTTACAGATGTGGCGGATTGATACCGCGAAAGATGAAACGCAGCATTTTCTCTCTTATTTGCCGCGGCCTGTCCAAAAGGCAAACGGATTCGTCATTCCTTATGGAGACTGTCCGTTGGACGATGATAAACTGGGAGAGCGGGTGTATATGGATATTTTAAACCGTTCGCTAAAGTACGTGCATATTATGGTGCCATATCTGATTTTGGACGGGGAGATGGAAACTGCCTTAAAATTTGCGGCGGAGCGGGGGGTCGATGTTGTTTTGCTGCTGCCGGGCATTCCAGATAAGGCGGTGCCGTATGCCCTTGCGAAAACGCATTACATGTCGCTGCTGGAATCGGGGGTGAAAATATATGAATATACACCGGGCTTTGTACACGCAAAAGTTTTTGTATGTGATGGGGAGGAGGCCGTTGTGGGGACAATCAATCTGGATTACCGCAGCCTGTATCATCATTTTGAGTGCGCTACATACCTGTACCGTACCGACTGTATTTTGGATATTGAGGAGGATTTTCAGAAAACGCTCACAAAATGCAGGCAGGTTACGAAGGAAACAGCCCGCCATGAAAAGCTGAGGGTGAAATTGACGGGACATTTGATGAAGGCTTTTGCACCACTGCTGTAGATAAATTATAAAAAAGAAATAAAAATGAAAAAAAGCCTTGAAAAGATTTTAAGCTTGTGGTAAGATATATCGGTACTGTTAATAAACGATATGTACAGGCTTCCATAGCGCAGTTGGTAGCGCAACTGATTCGTAATCAGTAGGTCGAGGGTTC
>DKYC01000111.1:0-12103 GCA_002492295.1 Lachnospiraceae bacterium UBA7110 | reverse complement strand
ATGCTGGAATAGCGCAGTTGGTAGCGCAACTGATTCGTAATCAGTAGGTCGAGGGTTCGAGTCCCTTTGGAAGCTTTGCAGGGAAAAGCCCCGAAACCAGTAAATGACTTGGTTTCGAGGTTTTTAAATTTAATTCCAAAGCATGCCGGTTTGTATTAATGCCTCTTTGTTTTATAGGGTCAGGATTGCAGCCGATACATTATATAAACTGTTTTGGAGTATTTATGTAACTTCAAAAGGCTTGATTTTATAAGAAAATCTGCTATAATAGAATAGCATTGTTTTACGCATAATTTGGAAATTTCAATCGCAAATAGTGATATCGCGGCGAGTATTTCAAGTTCAAGGAGAAAGATATGTATGAATGTTCAAGATAATAAAGGAAGCCGTACAACACGTTTTTTGGTCGGAAGCTTCTGCATGCTTCTGTTACTAAGTGTAATGGCGTTTTTTTGTTTGGGATATTATATGAGCAACATCAGCAAAAAAAGTATTGATGAAGTGGGAGATATGTATATGACAGGAATCAGTCAGCAGATTACTTCCCATTTCAGTACGCTGATTGAACTGAAATTGGAGCAGGTTGAAACGGCAGAGAAGGTTGTTGATTTCAAGTCGGAGAATGTGGAGGCGTTTTATAATGAATTAATTTACAGGGTAACGGTCAGGGGGTTTGATTATTTGGCTCTTTGTGCTAAGGACGGACATATGGAAATGCTTTACGGGGAGCAGCTTCAGCTCGCAGACCCGGATCCGTTTTTTAATTCTTTAAGAAACGGGGAACGTAAAGTTGCGGTGGGAAAGGACAAATCCGGCAGGGAGGTTGTTCTGTTTGGAATCAGTGCGGTGTATCCGATGCGGAATGGAGAAAACAGCATGGCGATGGTGACAGCCGTTCCGATAGAATACATCAGCTCCATGCTTGAAACGGAAGAGGAAAACAGCTTGATGTACTCCAACATTATACGTGTTGACGGCAGCTTTATTATGAGTGGTATGAGCAGGGAATATGATAACTATTTTGAAAGTCTGAATCCAAGATATGGAAATGATGATAGGGAAGAAATTGACAGATATATCCGGGAGCTTTCCGATGCCATGCAGAAGGGAGAGGATTATTCGGCAATCCTGGGATTCGGGGAGAACAGACAGCAGGTATACTGTACATTATTACCATATTCGGAGTGGCATTTGGTGACCGTGCTGCCCTTCGGTACTTTAAATGAATCGATTGAGAAAATGAACCAAAGCAGGACCGTTGCAACGGTGCTGATCTGCATGGTGATTATCGTTGTCCTGCTTTTTATTTTCTATACTTACTATAAAATGACAAAGCAGCAGATACTGGAGTTGAATGCTGCGCGTTTGGAGGCTGTGCAGGCAACTAAGGCAAAGAGCGAATTTTTATCAAACATGAGCCATGATATCCGTACGCCAATGAATGCGATTGTCGGTATGACGGCAATTGCGACGACGCACATTGATGATAAAAAACAGGTACAGAACTGCCTTCGGAAAATTGCACTGTCAGGCAAACACCTGCTGGGACTGATTAATGATGTGCTGGATATGTCTAAGATTGAGAGCGGAAAAATGACTCTGATGACAGAACTGGTTTCGCTGCAGGAGGTTGTTGAAGGGATTGTCAGCATTGTCCAGACACAGATTAAAGGCAAAAGCCAGAATTTTAATGTACATATTGACAGGATTATTGCAGAGGATGTTTATTGTGACAGTGTGCGCCTGAATCAGGTGTTATTAAATCTGCTTTCGAATGCCGTTAAGTATACACAGGAAGGCGGTACTATACAGCTGTCCGTGTACCAGGAAAATGCGCCGGAAGAGAAGGGAAGTAATTTTGTCAGGACCAATGTGATTGTTAAAGATAACGGAATCGGCATGACGCAGGAATTTTTGGAGCATATCTTCGATTCTTATTCCAGGGCAGACAGTAAGAGGGTGCAGAAGACGGAAGGCGCCGGACTTGGCATGGCAATCACGAAGTATATCGTGGACGCAATGCATGGGACGCTGAGTGTTGTGAGCGAGCCGGAAAAGGGAACGGAGTTTCATTTGATTTTAGACTTGGAAAAGGCTGCGGAAAAGGAGATTAATATGCATCTTCCGGCATGGAAAATGCTGGTTGTGGATGATGATGAGACTTTATGCCGCACGGCGGTGGATTCTTTGGAATCAATTGGCATACAGGCTGACTGGACACTGAGCGGGGAGAAAGCAATTGATATGGTGACAAGGCATCATGAGATGCGGGATGATTATCAGATTGTTCTGTTGGACTGGAAGCTTCCGGATATGGATGGCATTATGGTTGCAAGAAGACTGCGCAGGATTATTTCCGAGGAAATGCCATTGATTCTGATATCGGCATATGATTGGAGCGAGTTTGAAATGGAGGCAAGGGATGCAGGCATTAACGGCTTTATTTCAAAACCGCTGTTTAAGTCAACTTTGTATCATGAATTGAAGAAATATATGGGAGTGGATGATGCACAGGGCAAGATTGACAAGGACAAGGAACTGTCGGGCCGCCATGTATTGGTTGCTGAGGATAACGACCTGAATTGGGAGATATTAAGTGAACTGCTGTCTGATATCGGTATGGATCTGGAGTGGGCGGAGAACGGAAAAATCTGTTTGGAGAAGTTCCAGGAGTCCAAACCGGGGCAGTATGATGTGATTCTTATGGATATCCGCATGCCTGTGATGAACGGCTATGAGACCACACGGGCAATCCGTGCTTTGGAGCGCCCGGACGCGCAGGCAATCCCGATTATTGCGATGACGGCGGATGCCTTCTCCGAGGATATCCAGCAATGCCTTGAGTGCGGCATGAATGCGCATACCGCAAAACCGATTAATTTGGATGAAGTGGTTTCGCTTTTAAAGAAATATATTTTATAGGATGGGAGATGACGGCAGTGTTGTGCCACAGGATAATTGATTTAAGCTATGGACTCTGTACAAAGTCTGGTGAAAGGGCGAAGGTTGTACAGAGGTAGTCCGTTTGTTTCGTCCGTCATTGGATTTTGTACATATTTATTCCGGTAACGTGTTATAAAAGGCAGTAGAATAAGTAGGAGAAAATTCAATGGAAAATTTTAAAAAATATATTGTTTTGTGGTTGAGCCAGTCAGTTTCGCAATTGGGAAGCTCCATGACAAGCTTTGCGCTTGTATTATGGGCGTATGAACAGAGCCGCTCGGCATTATCTGTCTCGCTGATGTCTTTTTGCGATTATGTGCCGTATATTTTGGTAAGTATGTTTGTCGGTTCGTTTATAGACAGACATAAAAAGAAAGGGATTATGCTTGCCGCGGATACAATTGCGGCGGTTGGTTCCTTGTCCGTATTAGTGCTGTTTCTAAGCGGACATTTGTCAGTGTGGCATATTTATGTAATCAATGTTGTGATGGGGGTAACAACCGCGTTTCAGCAGCCGGCATCGGCGGTAGCGGTGGGATGGCTCGTGCCAAAGGATAAGATATCAAATGCAAGCGGCATGAATTCGTTTTCGGGTAATCTGATTATTGTATTTAAGCCCATGCTTGCGGCTGCGTTGTTCGCGGCGGGTGGTCTTCCGGTTATTCTGTTGATTGATTTGGTAAGCTTTGCGGTTGCTTTCAGTGTATTACTGTTTTTTATCCCGATACCGGAACGGATTGGGGAAAAGCAGCACAAATCGCTTTTTGCAGGAACTGCGGAGGGATTTGTGTTTTTGAAAAAGGAAAAGGGTATCTTTTATATTATACTCACAATGGCATTGGTGAATTTTTTTTCAAGGCTGACTTATGAAAATATTCTGTCACCGATGATTTTGGCGAGGAGTGCCAATAACAGTATTGCGCTTGGAATTGTGAATGCCTGTATGGGAATCGGGGGGATTGCCGGAGGAATTGTTGTATCTTTAAAAAAGGAAAGCCGTCATAAGGCAAGCGCAATCTATCTGTCCGCTGCATTGTCGTTTTTATTCGGGGATATCACGATGGCAGTCGGAAGGGATACTTTTCTATGGTCGGCTGCTGCGGTTGCGGCGAGTATACCGATACCGTTTATCATGGCGAATCAGAATGCGATTTTATACAGGAGGGTTCCGCAGGAAATACAGGGAAGGGTGTTTGCGGTACGAAATGCAATTCAGTACAGTACAATCCCTGTAGGGATTTTGCTGGGGGGAATTTTGGCTGACTACGTTTTTGAGCCGTTTATGCGTTCCGATACGCAACTTACGGGATTTTTGATGAAAATCGTGGGCAGCGGAGCCGGAAGCGGTATGGCAGTGATGTTTCTATGTACGGGAATATGCGGGTTTACTGTCAGCATGATATCATGCATTCTTCCGGAAATACGGAAACTGAATCAATAGGATGGTAAACGGGAAACAGCAGAGCGGAAGGAAAACCGGCTCTGCTGTTTCCTGTCTTATTATGCAGCTGATATTAACCGCGCAATTCCGACTTTAAAAGGATGCTGTTGACAATTTTACAGATAAACGAAAACGTTTGGACTGCGACTTGTGGAAATGTCCGGTTTTCCTGGCATTCATCTGCAATAATCAAACCGTGTACATTCCCGTTTTCATCCCGGAGAAGATGCTGCATGGTGCTGGAAATACCAAGCTCCTGCAAAAATTTGTATACATCAGGCATACTGCCCTTTATCAAATTGGTATTTCTGATCAGAAGCATATCATCGCTAAACATATCAAAATAGTACCCGTTGTCTAAAACCCGGATATATATATTGGCGTCGTAAAGCTCGGGATTGCTTGTGGCAATTATGTCAAAGCTTTCCCCCCAGAATATGGTAACCCTGTCAAACATCAGTGCACGGGTAACCTGTTCCAGCAGGCTTGGAAGCAGCTTTTGCGTTCCGTCTGCGACAACCTGTGCCAGGAGGTTTGCTGTTTTGTATAAATCAATATCAGAGTATATTTTTTCGTTGCCGATATTATAGTCTGTATCAAAGCTGTCTGAAAGGATTTGCCCGTGCATTTCGGGCTTATAGATGACATAGCGGTTCTTGCCTTTTTGCTTGGCTATGTATAAAACACGTTCCGCAATTTTGTATAATTCGTCATAGATGTTAGAGTTTATGCGGCTTCTTGAGATGCCCATGGAACACGTGATCTTATCATCACCCAGTACTTCGGGAAAAAGTGTCGTGATATTGGTTTTGATTGCCCTTACATAATTCCTGATAATCAGTTCGTCGCCGGCATCGTTTAGGACAATCATAAATTCATCACCCGCCATTCTGCCCTCGACACCGTTAGATCCGATAACACTCCGGATAATGTTTGCGACGGACTGCAGGACGCGGTCGCCAAACTTATGGCCATAGATGCTGTTAATGCGGCTGAAATTATCCAGGTTCAGCAAAATCAGTGCAGACTGACCAAAATTTGTATTTTCCAGTCTTTTTTTTGCGTATTCAACAATGGATGTCTGATTGAACATGCCGGTCAGCGGATCAATATAGCTTCCTTTTGTATAGTTGTCAATGGTATCACCGGTATAATCGTTTATGATACGCCATTCCCCGAGGACATATTGGGCATCATCATATTTTTTTGGAACAAAGCTGGCTTTACAGGATACAATGGCATCATCCGGCGAAATGAGACTGCTGTGGAATGAGTATGTTCCTTTGGCAATACAGCTTTTTATGGAATTGCAGAAAATTTTGAATATGGAGATATCTTCATCAGAAACCTTGTTTTCAGCAAGGGCTTCGTCTTCCCACTCATCAAAATCCATATTTGCGATGTCAACCATTCGTTCATAGTTTATCCAAAATAATCTGAATTCATTTGTGTCGCAATTATAGTAAAACATTGCATTTTCCGAAAGAGAGATAAAATCTTTGGCAAATTTTGACAATTCGTTCATTTTTAACCTCCTTTTCTGCGGATTTATCGGATATGCGGACTATCCTCGCAGGTACGCTATTGCGTATATAATTTATTATAAACCAATTTTCGCGATTTGTAACTACTTTATTTGCTGATTTTTTGTCAAAACATGCTGTTTTGCAAAACGATAAGACAAGGCATGTAAATGACTTGCCAAAAACCTGGCGGACATATACAATGAAAATACAGTACAAATGCAAAAGGAGGAATACACGGATGGCTTTGTTTGGCAATTTGTTTGGAGGACGCAGGGAGAGTAGGAAAAAGGAAAATCCGGGAAAAGATATTTCATGTATGGTTGCAATTCCAAAGGATGGAGAAGATATTGAGAATTATGAACTTTTGCTGGAACGGGTGAAGGAATCGGGCTGTATAGCGGTAAATGACAGTAAAATAACAGATAACGGGCTGATGATGAAGGCTGCGCTGGGGGAGTTAAAATATGGCGTACGCATTGACACAATGGAGGTTGAAATTCCAGAGATGTTTCGTATCCAGCATTTTTTCCGGGATATCGACATTGAAGCAATCCAGCGGCAGAAGAAGGGGCTGGTTGTGGAAGTGCTGTTTGATGAGCATATTTTGGATTCGTATCATGCGCAGTTAAAAATTATCCATGCATTATTGCCGGACTGCCTTGCGGTGCTGGATGCAAGCTCGGAGAAGGTGCTTTCCGGAAAATGGGTTGCACTTGCAGCGGCGTCAGATGTGCCGCCTTCCCCAAGATATATTTTTACGGTGCAGGCAGTTTCAGGTGACAGTGACGAGGTATGGCTGCACAGTCACGGCATGAACCGGTGCGGACTGCCTGAACTTGAGATTTTAAATTCCACAAAGGATACATACAATGACCATTACAATATTATCGAAACGATGGCGAAACGCCTGCTTGAGAAGGGGGAGCCGCCGCAGGAGAAGGAGCCGGTGTATGTTGCGATGGTGACGAACGAAATCCCGCTGATGGCGACGGTGGTCAACTGGAAAGAGGCGCTAAAGAAATATCCGTCTGGCATTTTAGGAGGTGCAGGGGACAGGAAAGAGGGACATAACCAGAATACGGATGTGATTTTCTGCTACCCGAGTCCTGAGGCGATGGAGAAAAAGCAGTATTATGAGGTGAGTGTATTTGACGAATATTTAAATGAAAATCCGATTTACATGCTGACCAATCAGGAAACGGACAGGATGCGGCGGCTTGCGGCGGAGCGTTTAGAGTATATGCTGAAAATGTTTGGAAGGGAAAAGATTACAATTCTTTTAAAGGTCGGGCTTGAGGTTGATGAGGAATTTAAGGAAGATGGCAACAGTTTTGAGCATATTTGGTTTGAGCTAAAGGAGAAACATCAGGATACGTTCACGGCGGAACTGACGCAGGAGCCGTATTATGTGAAGGATTTGCATGAAGGGGCGGTAATGACGTTTCCGTACGGTCAGATTACGGACTGGATTATCTTTACGCCGGAAGGCAGGGTGACGCCGGACGATGTGTATCTGCTTGCGTATGACGGGTGGAATTTGGAGTAGTGTGCCGGTTTTTGGAATACACTGCCCTGATTGGAGAAACTATGAGACAAAAGATAATACTGTTGTTTATATTGGGGCTTTTGTGCAGTTGTCTTTGTGCGTGTACGGATGAGAGTATAACACAGGGGGATAAATACTGGGCGGATGCCTGAAACGCAAAAAGTCTGGAAGACTATTTGGCAGAAGAAGGGGCATATGTGGATTGGGATATGCTGCGGGAAGAGGCAAAGAACGAAGCTCTTTCTTTACAGCAGTTTCAGATTGTACTATTGCTTTGCACATATGAATATCAGTGTTTTTCAGACGCATATGATACGGAACTGCCGCAAAAAGGATGAATTTTGGGATGCCTTTGTGGTGACTTCCGGGTCATGCGATTACTTGGATGATTTGCTCGCCGCAGCCGACGAATTGGATGAACAGACAATTTTCAATTTGCTGGAAGGACTGAATGAGAATGAAATGTGGGGAATGAAGCTTCAGACGGCGGTTAAGAAATGGATTTGGGTTCATCCGGAAGAAACGCAGGATATCATGATAATGCGATAGAGCTTTCTGTCGGAGAGAGCGTACCGGTTTGGTTTGGGATAAGTCTTACGAAGGAAGAACAGAGTCAGCCTTTTTGGTTTGTTTTACAGTATGGCAGTACAGGCTGTGTGCTGGGAGCACGCTCTGGAGCTTTGGAGATACATATTGGTTCAGACGGGTGATTTACCCTATTGACAATTGTCCGTATGTATAGTATAGTGTTTCTGAAAAGAACTACTATCAACAAAAGGGATGGTGAAACAGTTGGACAATACCGTTTTAGGTGTCCTTGCGGAAAAGCTGATAAAGTTTGGTCTGACAAGGCAGGAGGCGTTGATTTACCTTTGTCTTTTGCGCAACAGGGAGCTGTCAGGATATGAGGTGTCAAAGCTTACGGGTATTTCGCGCTCGAATGTATACAGTGCCTTGGCAGGGCTTGTTGAGGAGGGGGCGGCGTATCTGCTTGAGGGAGAAACAAACAAATACACGGCAGTCTGCGTTGCAGATTTTTGCAAAAACAGGATACGGGAGCTTGAGCGGCTGGGAGCAGAGCTTGTGGAGCAGGTGCCGCAGATAGAACCGAATACGGAGGGCTATATCACAATCAGCAGCCATAAGCATATCATGGATAAGATATACAACATGCTGGAACAGGTGGAATACCGCGTTTATTTGGCAATTCCCATGCCGTATGTGGAGCTGCTTCGCGCACGCTTAGGGCGGCTGATTGCGGAGGGTAAAAAGGTTGTGCTGCTGCTTGCCGAGCCGGTAGAGCCTGCGCTTTCAGGAAGCATATTGTATGTGACGGGGAAACAGGACACGCAGCTTAGGCTGATTGTGGACTCGGCGTATGTGCTTACGGGTGAGATGACAGGTTCGGACACGGACAGTTGTCTGTACTGCGGACAGAAGAATTTTGTGAATGTTTTTAAGGATTCCCTTAGGAACGAAATTAAACTGATAGAACTGACAAAAGGAGAAAGAAGAGAACAATGAAAAAAGAGGCATTTGTCACTAAGGAGCAGATTGAGGAAATTGTAAAAACGTATCCGACGCCGTTTCATATTTATGACGAGAAGGGCATTCGTGAGAATGCAAAGGCGCTTAGGGAGGCGTTTTCGTGGAACAAGGGTTTTAAGGAATTTTTTGCGGTAAAGGCAACGCCGAATCCGTTTTTAATCAATATTCTGCGTGACTACGGCTGCGGCTGTGACTGTTCGTCGCTTACGGAATTAATGCTGAGCGACGCGATGGGCGTATCAGGGGAGGACATTATGTTTTCGTCAAACGATACGCCTGCGGAGGAGTTTGTATATGCGGCAAAGATTGGCGCTACCATAAATTTGGATGATATCACGCACATTGCGTTTTTGGAAAAAACGATTGGAAAGCTTCCGGAAACGCTTTCCTGCCGTTACAACCCGGGCGGCGTATTTAAAATCAGCACGGATATTATGGACAATCCGGGTGACGCGAAGTATGGTTTTACAACGGAACAGCTTTTTGAGGGTTTCCGTATTTTAAAGGAAAAAGGTGTGAAGAATTTCGGAATCCACTCGTTTCTTGCAAGCAATACGGTGACAAACGAATATTATCCGACGCTTGCAAAAACACTGTTTGAGACGGCAGTGAAGTTAAAGGAAGAGGTCGGTGTGAGCGTGAAGTTTATCAACCTCTCGGGCGGTATCGGCATTCCGTACAGACCGGATCAGGAGCCAAATGACATCCGTGCCATTGGAGAGGGCGTGAGGAAGGTTTTTGAGGAAGTGCTTGTGCCTGCCGGACTGGGTGATGTGGCGATTTACACGGAGCTTGGAAGGTTTATGATGGGACCTTACGGGCACCTTGTGGTTCAGGCGATTCATGAGAAACATACACATAAAGAGTATATTGGCGTGGATGCGTGTGCCGTGAATTTGATGCGTCCGGCGATGTATGGCGCGTATCATCATATTACGGTGCTTGGGAAGGAGAACGAGCCGTGTGACCATCAGTATGACGTGACCGGTTCGCTTTGTGAAAATAATGACAAATTTGCGGTGGATAGAATGCTGCCAAAGATAGAGATTGGCGATTACCTTGTAATCCATGACACCGGAGCGCACGGATTTTCAATGGGATATAATTACAACGGAAAGTTAAAGTCTGCGGAGTTGCTGCTCAAAGAGGACGGAAGTGTGCAGTTAATCCGGCGTGCCGAAACGCCCAAGGATTACTTTGCGACGTTTGATGAATTTGAGATTTATAAAAAGCTTGGATTTTAATAAGGCTTTACACCTTTTACATGATCTGTTATGATGAAACTGTAACAATCAGTAGGAAGTATCGATGGATTGTATATGCCAGGTGAAAAAGAATTGAATGTCACTCTTTTAGGTAAGGTGGATTTAATAGAGCGGTTGGAAATGGCAGATAAAGAGGGCGGTTATGAAAAAATGAAACAACAGCTTATATTTGAAAAGAAATGCATCGAACGTAAGCTATATCAGAAACCACCGATTACAGAAACACAATAACAATTGAATTATCATAAATCGAGTAGAGGAAAAGTTTTTTCCGTCCCTAATTAAAAAGGCGGTGATTGCATGACTGAAAAAGAAGTGATGCAGAAGAACGTCGAGGAATTTGCAAGATTGCAAAAGTATATGCTTTTAGTTGAAAGCAGAGAATCAGCAGTGTATAAAGAAATGAGAGATAGATATATTGAACTGAAAGTAATACTGATTGCATCCGGTATTAATCTTACAGAACTTGACAAAATAAAAGAATAGCAATTGAATAGTAACAGCTATAATGAACAAAAAGGTGTAAGGTCTTATTAAATTAAAATAAGACTTACACCTTTAAAATGCTAATCTATAGAACAGTTTTTACGCTTTTTTCTTCGCCGAAGATGTCACAAGGAACAGGCTTGCAAGCAATGAAATAATGTATAGCACAATCGTAAGGTAGAGCACTGCCTGGTATCCTATCGGATTGATTTCATATTCATGTCCGTCAACTAAAATCGTGCTCCATTCGCCGACTTTGTTTACGATAAAGGTTGCAACCTGATTTCCCGTAAGTCCTGCGATTGCCCATGCGGAAAGCGTGATGCCGTGGATTGCGCTGATATTTCCCATGCCGTAATGGTCGGAAAGCAGTGTCGGCACGTTACTGAAGCCGCCGCCGTAGCCTGCGTTGACTGCAAAGAGCAGAAGCAGAACGATTATGGTAAGCAGTGCGCTTGTAGGCAGTCCGTTGATGACATTGTCCCCCTGTTTTGCAATTGCCTGCGTAATAATCGCAAGTCCTGTCACAACAATGGACATGATAAACATAATCTTATAAACGGTATTTCTGTCTTTCATCTTATCTGCCCATGCGGAGAAGCCAAGACGTCCGCCTGCGTTAAATACGGCAGTGACAGAAGAAAGTACGCCTGCCATTGCGCCAAGACCGATACACTTGATAATCATTTTCTCCTGTGAAATCAGTGCAAGACCGCAGGTAATGTTTAAGTAGAACATCAGCCAGATCCCGACAAATACGACGGGCTTTGTCTTAATCACGTCAATTGCGCTTGGTCCCTTGTCCGCTCCGGTCGGTTCATGCCAGCCTTCGGGCTTTGCAAGAAGCAGATGTCCGACAAACATCATGACAAAGTATACGCACGCGAGAATAAAGAACATCTTGTAGATACCGCCGTCGCCAAGCGAGTCAAGCAGCGCCTGCATAATCGGGCTTGCAATTGCCTTTGCAGCACCAAATCCCGCAACGGCAAGTCCGGTTGCAAGACCTTTGCGGTCGGAAAACCAAAGCATCAGTGTTTTTACCGGTGAAAGGTATCCTGTACCAAGACCGATACCCATGATAAAGCCGTAGCACACATAAATGCCAATCAGAGCAAGGACGTTTCCGGGATTGTTCCCGCCGTACCAGATAAAGAAGCCCGTGCCTGCCATACCGCCTGCAAAGCAGATGGAAGCAATCAGGGAAGAGCGGTGAATGTCTTTTTCAACGACATTACCAAGAAATGCGGCAGACATACCGAGGAAAAAAATCGCAAAGCTGAATGCCCATTCCGTAGCGCTCTTGGAAAAGCCGATGTAGTCAGCAATTTCCTGACTGAAAATTGAC
>DKYC01000001.1:4636-4862 GCA_002492295.1 Lachnospiraceae bacterium UBA7110 | reverse complement strand
TTTTATGACACGGATGTCATTACGCGAAGCGTGAAAGTGACAAACATCGGCACACAGCACTTTTATCTCACCAAAGTATATTCTGCGTGCATTGATATGGACAACAGGGATTTTGATATGGTATCCATGCACGGAAGCTGGGCGAGGGAGCGGCATATACAGCGCAAAACGCTCGGCTTCGGAATGCAAAACGTAAGTTCTATAAGAGGCGTATCCAGCCATCAGG
>DKYC01000001.1:0-4342 GCA_002492295.1 Lachnospiraceae bacterium UBA7110 | reverse complement strand
AAGAGGCGTATCCAGCCATCAGGACCATCCGTTTTTAGCACTCGCAGACAAAAACACGACACAGGAGCAAGGCGAGATTTATGCCATGAACTTCGTGTATTCGGGAAATTTCCGTGCACAGGCGGAGGTTTCTCAGTTTGATTACGTACGCATGTCGATGGGGATTCATCCGGACAACTTCTGCTGGAAGCTGGAATGCGGCGAAAGCTTTCAGGCGCCGGAGGTGGTCATGGTCTATACAGACAAGGGCTTTGACGGCATGACGACGGCGTTTCACAGATTGTACAGAAAGCATTTAATACGCGGAGAGTACAAAGACAAAAAAAGACCAATTTTAATCAATAACTGGGAAGCTACCTATTTTGAATTTGACACAGAAAAGCTGCTGTCCATTGCAAGGGAGGCAGCAAAGCTTGGGATAGAAATGTTTGTGCTGGACGATGGTTGGTTTGGCAATAGAAACAGTGACGACAGTGCGCTGGGCGACTGGCAGGTCAATGAGACAAAGCTCAAGGGCGGATTAAAGTATCTTGTAGATGAAATCAATAAACTTGGCATGAAATTTGGACTTTGGTTCGAGCCGGAAATGATTTCGCCGGATTCCGATTTGTACAGGGCGCATCCCGACTGGGCAATTGCGATTCCGGGAAGACCCGCAAGCGAGGCAAGGCAGCAGTTTGTGCTTGACCTGTCAAGGCAGGAAGTAGCGGACTGCATTTATGAACAGATGGCGGCAGTCCTAAGAAGTGCGAACGTGGAGTATGTCAAGTGGGATATGAACAGGCATCTTTGCGACCTTGGAAGCTATGGACTTCCTGACGACAGACAGGGGGAGCTTTGCCACCGCTATGTGCTTGCGCTGTACAGGATGCAGGACAGGCTTACAAAAGATTTTCCGCATTTGCTGTTGGAGAACTGTTCCAGCGGCGGCGCACGCTTTGACCCGGGTATGCTCTACTACAGTCCGCAGATATGGTGCTCGGATGATACGGATGCCATAGAGCGGCTGGCAATACAGGAGGGGACGGCACTCTTGTACCCGCTGTCCACGATAGGCGCGCATGTGTCTGACTGCCCGAATCATATTGTAGGGCGCGTGACACCGTTTGACACAAGAGGAATAGTCGCGCTTGCGGGAACATTCGGTTATGAGCTGGATGTTACGAGAATACCGCAGGAGGACAGAGATAAGATACCTGCGCAGGTTGCAATGTATCATCAGTACAATGACCTTGTCAGGGAAGGGGATTATTACCGTATCGCGTCTTACGCGCAAAATCATGTATATGACTGCTGGCAGGTAGTCAGTGAGGATAAAAGCCAGTCGCTTGTCACGTTTGTACAGGTTTTGGGCAGGGCAAATGTAAAGTCGAGATGTATTCGGTTGAAGGGACTTGCGCAGGAGCAGCGGTATAAGGTAGAATTTGTACAGGATGATAGTATCAATGAGCGGGTATACAGTGGCGATACGCTTATGAAGGCGGGGCTTCTGATTCCGGAATCACAGGGGGATTTCAGGGCAAGGCTGATTTCGCTGACTGCAGTGTAAGAGAGGGTGGTTAAATGGTCAAATCTGTCAAACTTGCGGACATTGCACAAAAAGTAGGCGTCAGTGTAGTGACCGTGTCGAAAGCGCTCTCCGGGCAAAAGGGCGTCAGCGATGAAATGCGTGCCAAAATTATAGCAGTCGCCGATGAGATGGGATATGCGCCCGTTCATGCGGCAAAGCCTTATCAGAATAAGTCATACACCATAGGCGTGGTAACGTTTGAAACTTATTTTGAAAAATTTGCCTCGTTTTACTGGAAAATGTATCAGGAGCTTGCCACGCGCGCGATGAAGCAAAACTGCTTTTCCATGCTGGAGGTCATAGCAGGCTATGATGAGGAAAACCTTGTGCTTCCGAAGCTGATTACGGAAAATCAAAAGGCGGACGGCATCATTGTCCTTGGAAAGCCCAAAAAGGATTACCTCAAAATGCTTTATCAGAACAAAAAGATACCAATGGTATTTATGGATTTTTATGATGATGAGCTGAAGGTGGATTCTGTCATTTCGGCAGGTTTTCATGGGATGTACCGTGTGACGGACTATCTGATTAAGAAAGGGCATACGGACATTGCGTTTGTGGGAACAATTATGTATACGGAGAGCATTACGGACAGATACTTTGGTTATTGCAAGGCGCTGATGGAAAACGGCATTGAACCGCGCCCGGACTGGATTATAAAAGATAGGGAGTATGGCAGCGGCAGTATCAATGACTATGAAATGAAGCTGCCGCATGATATGCCGACCGCGTTTGTGTGCAACAATGACGTGACGGCGTACTTGCTGATTGGGCAGCTTGAAAAAAAAGGTTTTGGCGTGCCGCAGGATATTTCCGTGGCGGGGTACGACGACTATCTGTATGCAGAGTTTGGGGATTCCAAAATTACGACGTATTCCGTGGATATGGCGGAAATGTCCCAAATCGCCCTTTCTTGCATTGCAAAACGGATTGAAGGTACTGCAGTCAATCCAACCGTACATATTGTGAACGGCAGCCTGATTGAGCGTGATACGTGCGCAAGTATTTTTAAGGAGCTGCAGTAGTTGTTTTCTGCAGCTGAGTAAAAAACACAATATATTGACAAGATAATAGAGATGCGATAATATATTTTTCAATATATTGAAAGGATGTGTTATGATGGCATATGATACATTAGTCAGAGAGGCAAAAGAACTTCCCGAAGATATGATAGAGCAGGTAATTGACTTTATGAGATTTTTGAAATATACTTCGAGGAATGCGCAGACAAAGCATTCTATCAATAAGAATGCGGCATTTCAGAGGTCATTTAGTCCATTAGCGGACGAGTTTGTTGCGATTGCGGAGGATTTTGACGAGACACCAGAATGTTTTAAGGAGTATTTATAATGTATCTGTTAGACACAAATGCGTTGTTATATTTTTTATATGACAGCGGAAAACTTTCGCCAAAAGCGTCAGAAATAATTTATCGCAGTGATGAAAAAATCAGTGTAAGCATTGTCTCTATGTGGGAAATTGCGATTAAGTCAAGCATTGGGAAGTTGGAAATAAAAAGCTCCATTTCCAAGATTGCGGAAACCTGTGAAAAGGAACAAATAGATATTCTTTCCATAAAACCGTTTCATCTTGATGCAATCGGGAAGCTTCCTTCAATTCATGGAGACCCGTTTGACCGATTGATTATTTCACAGGCTGTTGCGGAAAACTTAATCATTATCACAAGAGACGGAATAATACCGCAGTATAATGTCAGGGTTCTGTGGTAAGAGCATATTACAAAACCGGCGTTTCCCTACGGTATGTCAGTGGGGTGACGCCATTTTTTTCTTTAAAAAGACGGATAAAGCTGTTGGTGTTTTCGATTCCGACAAGCTGCCCAATCTCCACGACCTTTTTGTCCGAATGCAGCAGAAGCTCCCTTGCCTTATCCATACGGATATTATTTAAATACTGCATCGGCGTCACATC
This sequence comes from Lachnospiraceae bacterium UBA7110, assembly GCA_002492295.1. Lineage (GTDB taxonomy): Bacteria > Bacillota > Clostridia > Lachnospirales > Lachnospiraceae > COE1. The sequence continues at coordinate 840 of DKYC01000001.1, read as the reverse complement.
ATAATATTTCGCAAACTCGCGGCATAGCCGGAACTTATTCACGTTATATTCCTCCGCCAGCTCATCAAGCGAATACGGCATATCATATTCCATATTAAAGCGCCTTTGCATATCGGCAATATATGAAGGAATATGAAAAAACCCCGTACGCTCCACGGACTGAAGCAGATAAAGCTGCGCAAAAAAGTCCGCCAGCATCCGTGAGCGGATAATGCCGTGCAGCTCGTCGTCTGTATCCGTGTGAAGCAGCTTTTCCCATGCGGTAAGAAGCTCCGCGTGCCTGTCAAGTCTGTAAATAAAATTTCCAAGCTCCAAAATCTTCTCCATATAATATTCCAGCACCGTCGTACTGACAAAACACAAGGTATACCCCCAAATATTATGCCGGCAGGTCAACTTATGCTTTTTACGGCAGTCAATCAGCGCCAGCGTGTCCTTCGTAAGGTCATAATCCGCGTTAATCCCGTTTGCGGTTTCAAGGCACAGATGCCCCGCCCCCTGAGTCGTGTGAAGCAGGCACAGCGCACCTAGTCCCGTCACCTCATACGAAAAGGGAGAAGTAACGGTTACACTTTTGTGGCACAGCTCATAAGGAATCTTACCGCAGAAATCATAGCCGCGGCTATAAGCCTCCGTAAAATAGTTAGAAAGCGCAAAACGGTTGCTTGTTTCGGAGGAAATCAGACAATTAAAAAATTCCTGTGCAAATAATTCTGTTCCCATTTTAATCCTCCATTCTTGAGATATCCCACATTGATTCTTACAGATTTCTACGATTACAGTATATATTGAAAATCAGCAAAAATCAAGAATTGAATATAAAAATAAATATTTGAATAT
>DKYC01000039.1:41294-41543 GCA_002492295.1 Lachnospiraceae bacterium UBA7110 | reverse complement strand
TCAAGCACTTTTTTAAATTTTTTTAATTTTTTTATCCATTGCATTTTGCGACGGAATTACATGCATACATATGACTATGCACATACTATTCGTCCCGAAAATATTCATTTATTTTGTATGATTATAAAAGCGAAAAAAAAGAATCTTGATGTTACTAAGATACTTTTTTCATGACATATATGTCATTGACATTTCTGCCATCGCTTCATTCATTAAATAAATGAGCGGAGAAGAAGGGATTTGAACCCT
>DKYC01000039.1:0-41022 GCA_002492295.1 Lachnospiraceae bacterium UBA7110 | reverse complement strand
CTTCAGCCTCTTGAGTACTTCTCCCCGGTACTGAATTAAATCCTCTACCAATATTAAAATCGTGCGCCGTCGTTGCTAACGCAAATATTATTATAGCTTCCATCCATCTTATTGTCAATTGTTTTTTCTTATTATTTTACATTAATTTTATTTCCTTTCATAAATTTCCGTATTTACGCTATGATTTCCTTCACTGCCGTTTCGTAAAGGTTATTTCCTTTTGCATCTACGACTACAATCACAGGGAAATTTTCCACTTCGAGTTTCCGGATTGCTTCTGTACCCAAATCGTCATATGCAACGACTTCGGAGGCGATAATTGATTTCGAAAGAAGCGCGCCTGCACCTCCTATTGCCGCAAAGTATACGGCTCCATTTCTGACAATGGCGTCTATGACAGCTTCATTGCGTTTTCCTTTTCCTATCATACCCTTTAAGCCAAGGTCTAAAAGACGCGGCGTATATTTGTCCATGCGGCTTGCGGTGGTAGGTCCTGCGCTGCCAATGGGTCTGCCTGCCCTTGCGGGGGAAGGTCCCATGTAGTATATGATGTTGTTTTCAAGTGAAATTGGAAGAGCTTCATTTTTATCAAGCGCTTCGCTTAGCCGCAAGTGCGCGGCATCCCTTGCCGTATATATAGTGCCTGTAATGTATACGTAGTCGCCTGCACTTAGGCTTAATGCCGTTTCGTTTGAGATAGGTGCTTTAATATGTTTGTCCATTGTTTCCTCCATCTTTATAAAGTTTTGACCGCATGCCGGTTTACGTGACAGCATATATTTACGGCAACGGGCAGTCCTGCAATGTGTGTGGGATAAGTATTGATGTTAACTGCCAGTGCCGTGGTTGTTCCTCCCAACCCGCCGGGACCGATTCCTGTGTGATTTATCTTATCAAGCAATTCCTGTTCCATTTCCTTTATATAAGGAATATTTGAATGTTCGTTCACCGGACGGGTAAGCGCTTTTTTTGCCATAAGGGCACATTTTTCAAAGGTTCCACCGATTCCGACACCGACTACCATTGGCGGACATGCATTGGGTCCCGCATCTTTTACGGCTGTAAGAATTGCGCTTTTAACGCCCTCTATACCGTCTGCAGGCTTGAGCATGAATATGCGGCTCATGTTTTCGCTTCCAAATCCTTTTGGTGCCACGGTGATTTTTACATGCTCTCCTGTAGTTATTTCATAATGAATGATGGCAGGAGTGTTGTCCTTTGTATTTTCACGGATTAGGGGATCTTTTACAACGGATTTCCTCAGAAAGCCTTCCGTGTAGCCTTGGCGCACGCCCTCATTGACTGCTTCTTCAAGGCTTCCCCCTTCGAAGTGCACGTCTTGTCCGATTTCCATGAAAATAACCGCCATTCCGGTGTCCTGACATATTGGTATCATATCCTCTCCCGCAATTGCGAGATTTTCCTGAAGCTGGTTTAGGATTTGTTTTCCGAGCGGGCTTTTCTCACTGTCCGCAGCGGTTTTGAGCGCCTGGTTCATATCGGGGGTCAGAAAGTGATTTGCTTCTATACACATTTCTTTGATTGTCTGGGTAATTGCACTTGTGTTGATCGTCTTCATCTGTTTTCCTTTCGTAATTACTTTACTATGATATCAGCAAACTCCGCGTTTGCGGCGACTGCTAAATCCTGTGGGGACAACTCTATCTGCATGCCGAGTTTTCCGCCGCTTACGATGATTTGGTCTAAGCTTTGGGCGGACTGTTCGACGCGGGTGACGTATTGTTTTTTCATGCCAATTGCGGTACATCCGCCGCGAATATAGCCGGTGACGGCGTTAATGTCTTTTACATGGAGCATTGCTACCGATTTTTCACCGACGGATTTTGCCGCTTTTTTCATATCGAGCTCTTCTGCTATGGGAATTACGAAAACGTAATAGTTTTTGCTGTTTCCCTGTGTGACGAGGGTTTTATAGACTTTTTCGTATGGAAGGGAGAGCATGTCAGCTATTTGGATGGCATCTACGAACTCGTCGCATTCGTAGGTATAAGTGGTGTATGGGATTTTTTGGGTTTCTAATATACGCATTGCATTTGTTTTGGTTTCTTTTGACTTTGCCATAAGGTAAACTCCTGTTTTTAAATTATAAAATTTATTTGATTATAACATGAAGTTTATGTTTTGTGTAATCTTTTCATATATAGTATCATTTTTTGTAAAGACTTTTCGGTCTGATGACTATGATTATTTTTTTACATTTCAGGACGATTTTGAAGCATTTACCGATTTTGACGTAATGATTGATATGAGATGTTTTCTTTTAAAGGCTTTGATTGTGCCTTTTGGCAGCTTGTGTTATACTGTTTAAGAATTGCACGGTTAAAATGAAACAGCAGTAACAGCAGATAAACAGCAAATGTATGATTGGTGGGATGTGTAATTGCTTTACACATATGAGTTACCACATCTTTTATAAAAAACTGGCAGGGCAAAACGATTCCGGACTTTCATTTAATGTTGTCAAGACATATATTGTGGGAATCAGAAATGATTTATATCATAGGGAATTTTATTTCCCGGAAGCACGTTACGATAAAAATGATATCGATGAGAAAGGATATTTATTTAAAAAAATGTGGACCCATGGTACAGAAGCATTAAAAAAGTTGAGGATTATGTATTTGAAGAAAAACAGAAGCGGAAGGTGCAAATTAGGATTTTTTATTGCCTGGAATGGAGTTACAGGTAAGTTTAACGAAGAATTATTGAGATTTACACGCGGTGAAGAAGTTGTTGTTCGTTTGACAAAAGAAGGGATTATCACTGCTGTTAAAACCGGAACCATAACCAAATATTTACAGGATGAATATTCAAAAGCCTTATTATGATAAATTGAAACGCAGGTGTTTAATAAATAGGACTTTACTTATTTGGTATGGCAAGCAGAAAAGATACTGATTATGATTAAAAAATTTGTACGGTAAATACGGCAAAATAAAATTTATGGACTATTACGAAAGGCTGGGGTTTTTGAAATGAGTATTTTGAATGTGGAACATTTGTCTCACGGATTTGGCGACCGGACGATTTTTACGGATGTTTCGTTTCGGCTCCTGAAGGGCGAGCATATTGGGTTAGTTGGAGCGAACGGTGAAGGAAAGTCCACTTTTATGAATATTATTACTGGAAAATTAATGCCTGACGAGGGGAATGTGGAATGGTCAAAAAATGTGCGTGTGGGATATTTGGACCAGCACACGGCACTAGAAAAGGGGATGACGGTGCGTGATGTCCTGGCATCGGCGTTTGATTTTTTATATGAAATGGAACGACGTATGAATGAACTTTGTGATAAGATGGGCGAGGCACCGGAGGCGGAGCTGGAAGCTTATATGGAGGAGCTTGGCACCATTCAGGAGCTTTTGGACCAACATGATTTTTATATGATTGATGCAAAAATTGAGGAGGTTGCGCGGGCACTTGGTATTCTTGAAGTGGGGATTGAGACGGACGTTATGGATTTGAGCGGAGGACAGCGCACGAAGCTGCTGCTTGGTAAGCTTTTGTTGGAAAAACCGGATATTCTGCTGTTGGACGAGCCGACAAATTATCTTGACGAAAATCATATCGAATGGCTGAGACGGTATTTACAGGAGTATGAGAACGCGTTTATTTTAATTTCGCACGATATTGCATTTTTAAACAGTGTTGTCAATCTTATATATCATATGGATAACGCGCAGCTGAACCGGTATGTCGGTAATTACGACAAGTTCCAGGAGGTTTACGCGATGAAAAAGGCGCAGCTTGAAGCGGCTTACAATAAGCAGCAAAAGGAAATTGCGGATTTGAAGGATTTTGTCGCGCGAAACAAAGCGCGTGTGGCAACACGGAATATGGCGATGTCACGGCAGAAAAAGCTGGATAAAATGGATGTGATTGCGCTTGGACCAGAAAAGCCAAAGCCAGTGTTTCATTTTCAGGAAGCGCGTACGAGCGGGCGGTATCTTTTTACTTCGAAGGAACTTGTGATTGGGTATGACGAAGCGCTTTCGAAACCGCTTAATTTGTCGATGGAGCGCGGGCAGAAGGTGGTGCTTACGGGGGCGAACGGGATTGGGAAGACGACGCTTTTGAAAAGTATTTTGGGACTGACTGCACCGCTTTCAGGCAGTGTGGAACTTGGGGATTATCTTGAGATTGGATATTTTGAGCAGGAAATGGACCAGTCAGTGGAGACAACCTGTATTGAGGAAATTTGGAATACATTTCCTTCGTATACGCAGTATGAAGTGCGTTCAGCACTTGCAAAATGCGGGCTTACGACGAAGCATATTGAAAGTAAGGTAAAGGTACTCAGCGGCGGGGAACAGGCGAAGGTGCGGCTTTGTAAGCTGATAAACCGTCCGACGAATATCCTGCTGTTGGACGAGCCGACGAATCATTTGGATGTGGACGCAAAGGCGGAACTGCTGCGGGCTTTACAGGCATATAAGGGCAGTATTCTGATGGTGTGCCATGAGCCGGAATTTTATGATGCGCTGGCAACGGATGTTTGGGATTGTTCGGAGTGGAGTTTGCGGATTTAGGAAATGAACAGTGACCTAATTGGCAATCGTTCAATAAAACGACTTCCAATTAGGTCTCCATTGTACTTTTACGTATTAAATATCAAAATCATACGCCTTCGCCGTTTCCGCGTTTCGGTATTCGTGCTTTTCATAGTATCCTATCAAAGCGCCCTCTTCATCGCGCAGTGCAACCATATATACATCTTTATTTTCTTTATCATTGTGTGTCGTATAAATGGTATTGTGCTCCTTGCTCATGGCAAACCATGTGACGACCTTTTTTATCATTTCGACAGATTGGGGTTTATGGCAGTCTAAGAGGCTTTTTCCAATCAGCGCCTGCCCTCCCCATTTTTCATAGCGGGCAATTGCGGCGGGATTCATGTAAATAATCTCATGCGCCAAACTGCAGATTACGACTGCGCATTTGTCCTGCTCGATGATGCTTTTAAAGTAGCTTGATAATTCCATTCTGATACGACGCTCCTCTCCTGGTATATGGATTTTATATTCCTTTGTATTTTGCGGCTGAACTGTTTTTCCCAATTTTCAGCGGATTACCCTGACTTCAAATGCCGTTGTCTGCGGCGGAATGCTTGCGGTCATAAACGCGGCATGGCGAACGCGGACACGCAGTCCGGGGGCTAAGTTTGAAAAATTCATCGGTCTGCCGAAGGCATTGAATATTTGTGCATTGTCCGCCACGTTAAAACGGATAACGGTAGACAGGTTTGCGTCACTGATGGTTGTGAAGTTTCTGTTTTGCCTGTCTATTTCGACAATTCTGCCGACGGTTATGCTGTCGTTCCGCGGTCTTCTTATCACTTGTATGACAAATGCCGCGGACTGCGGCGGGATACTTCTTGTCGTGGCATTTGAGAAGGCTGCGTTTACGGTCATGCCAACTCTTAAATCCGTTATCGGTATCCGGTTGCTGTTTTCGTCCATAATGACGGTGTTTCCAGTAACGTTGAGGCGGATTTGCTGATTGTCCCGGCTGCAGTTTGGACAGTCCGAATAAGATACCAGCACAAAAGAACCGCCTCTGCCTGTTTCTACGGCATCAATTGTGCCGTTTGTGATTTGCGTTAAAAAACTGTTGTCCATAGAAGTCATCCTTATGTTTTCTTTTAGTATATGCGGAGGTGACTTTTTTTGACAAAATTGGCAGACTGCCTGGTACCTTTTTATGATAAAGCCGGAAGGAGTTCGCCGTCAAGGAGAACATCGGTTTACAAAGCCGTTACATTTTCGCAATTTATGAAACATTTTCGCAAATTTGCACATATTTTAATATAATTCTATTGCATTTACTGATTTTGCACACTATAATATTTAATTAATATGCATAATAAACAATTTTGCATAAAAAAACAATATTATTTTGTCCTTTTTGCCGCAAAAAAAGAGGAAGCTCTTATGAAAAAACAAAACTGCACAACAAATATTTTTGTAAAGGAATGCATTGCACAGGCTTTATCCAAATTAATTGAAGAGAAGCCTTTAGCAGATATTAAAATTACGGAACTGGCGCGGATTGCAGGTGTGTCCCGGATGACCTATTACCGCAATTTTAATTCCAAGGAAGACATTTTTTCTGCCTATTTTGATATTATGTTTACAAGATATGATGAGGCAGAAGGCTATCTACAGCCGTTTGGAATTTATCATGATAAGAAGCATATGATCCATTATTTTCGTTTTGTGTTAGAATATAAGGATTTCTTACGTGCTGTAATTAATCACGGCTATGGAAATATTTTCCTTACCACTATGACGGACTATATTGTTAAAAAATGGCTGAAAAACAAAAGCGATCAGACGGAATATTATACGCTCTGCGCATTCTCAGGTTCCCTTTACAGTCTGTATGTCTCATGGGAAAAAAATAATTTTAGGGAAACGCCGGAAAAAATGGCTGAAATTTTACTCAAAATACATGGAAACGGCAAATTATAAATGTTCCCCCTGCCCTCCATGCCAAAATATCTTTGGTATGGAGGGTTTTTATATCCTCTCCTTTTTTATATACCATATAAAATACTGCAAACACTTTTCCCATATGTGTCACAGTTCGACATTATGCTATTGAAGAGCTTTTTTGCTTATGATTAAATGTTTTAGGATAAAAATTATATCCGCTAAAATTCAAGCGAACAAACGACAATGTTATTATATATCGGGAGGTTATAACGAAATTACAGGATTTTTGTGACATGACAAAGTTCGAAGAAATCATGAGTAATTGGGCGCACAGCACCGGACTCGCAACGGTAGCTGTTGGGGACGATGGGACTTATATTAGTGAATGCTATAATTTTACGGATTTCTGCATTAAGCTTACCAGAGGCAGTGAGGAAGGGTGCAGGAGATGTGAAAAAAATGACCGGGAGGGAAGAGGTGTATATTCCTGCCATGCAGGACTTGTTGATTTTGGAATACCAATTACGTTAGATGACGGAACTGTGCTTGGGAGTATTATCGGCGGTCAGGTATTACCGGAAAATCCTGATGAGGAGAAATTCCGGAAAACCGCCAAAGAGTTAAATATTGATGAAGAAGAATACATAAACGCACTCCATAAGGTCAATGTGAAATCAAGAACCGAAATTGAGGCTTCCGCACATCTCTTAGGAGACGTGATTAATATGTTTGTCCGGGCAAGTTATGCAACAATGCAAAACCAACACCTTGTCACAGAATTACGGGAAGGTATCCACAAAGCGGCAGAACAGCTTGTAAGGGCAAATGATAATACAAAACAAATTGATGCATTTAGCAAACGGCAAAAAATTCTTGCCCTGAATGCCAGCATAGAAGCAGCAAGGGCAGGGGAAGCAGGAAAAGGGTTTTCTGTGGTTGCAAATGAAGTACAAAAACTTGCGCATGGTATGGAGACTACAAGTGCACAGATTACACAGGCATTAAATGAAGTCACAACGACAGTTATGGCATTGAATAAAAGGAATTAGATGCCTACATCACCGTCAGCCAAAGCACCGCCGCGGAAATCATAATCTGAATAATTGCAAACTTAAACACTGTCTGTGCGTTTGACCAGTTGCGGTTTTTGCGGACATGGTCGTGGAGCGGGGTGCGCACCTTTGTGAGGATTTTGATTTTAAAAAACCGTAAAAGCGATACTTTGACAAGTCCGATGCCGCCGTCCACCATCAGCACAAACGCCACAAGCAGATAGAGGAACGGACTGCCTGTCTTGATTGCGGATATGGCGATAAACAGACCGATTGCGCGCGAGCCTGCGTCGCCCATCATGAGACAGCTTGGCGTCGCATTATACCACAGATAGCCTAAGATGCAGGAAACAAACAGCAGTATGTTATACGCAAACTCGGGCGCGGTACCCCGCGCATTCATAATGACATACATTGTGCCAAGCGTAATAGTCGAGAGTGTTCCTGACAGTCCGTCAACGCCATCGGCGCAGTTTGTCACGTTAATCGAGCCCCACACAAGCACAACCGCGAGCACCCCGTACACAACGGGATGAAAATGGATTGTTTGTCCCGTAAAAGAAATCAGCACGTCGCTGCCGTTAAAGTTCACAACCGTAACTGCCGTCATAATCGCAATGACAAGGTCGAGCAGTCCCTTTCGAAGCTCGCCCCAGGATACTTTCGCACAGTCGTCAAGAAAGCCTGTCATCATTGCGGCTACCGTTAAAATCAGGTAAATAATCATCTCCCGGTCGGGGTTTGAGAACAGCAGCACCGCAATCACAAAAACAAGGATAAACACAAAGCCGGCGCCGCGTGGTTTTCCCGCGGATATTGAGCCGTCATGCGCGTATGCCCTGCCGTGGTCGCGGGGGAGCTTGTTCATTCCCGTGCCAAGTAAAAAACATGTGCCAAGATAGGAAAAGACCACTCCTAAAAATCCTAGAATACTGTAATCCGAAAAGTTTAAAAAATTATTTATCATTGATATAACCATGCTCCTTTCCAAAGCACTATCTTTACCCGAACACCGTTTTATGCCGTAAACTGGCTTGCGTATAAATTCGCGTAAAATCCGTTTTCCTTCTTCAGCAGTGTCTCATGATTTCCCTGCTCAATAATGTTTCCATCCTTCATAACAAGGATAATGTCCGCCTCCCGAATCGTCGACAGGCGGTGCGCCACGATAAAACTTGTTCTCCCTTTCATCATGGTATTGAACGCCTTTGAAATCCGTATCTCCGTGCGCGTGTCAATCGAAGAGGTTGCCTCGTCGAGAATAAGCATCGGCGGCAGGCAGAGCATCACTCTTGTAATGCACAAAAGCTGTTTCTGTCCCTGTGAAAGACTGCCGCCATCCTCGGTAATTACGGTGTCGTAGCCCTTGGGCAGACGTTTGATAAAGCTGTGGGAATGTGCCGCCTTCGCCGCGGCAATCACTTCCTCGTCGGTTGCGTCAGGCTTGCCCATCACAATGTTCTCACGGATTGTGCCTGCGTGCAGCCATGTGTCCTGCAGCACCATGCCAAAGCTGTCGCGCAGACTTTTTCTTGTCATGTCCCGAATGTCTGTTCCATCAATTTTAATACTTCCGCTATTAACATCATAGAACCGCATCAGCAGATTTATGACTGTCGTTTTTCCGCAACCGGTCGGTCCGACAATTGCCACGCGCTGCCCGGATTGTACTTCTAAGTTAAAATTGCGGATAAGCTTTTGTTCGGGATTGTAGGAAAAGCTGACGTTTTCCATTGTAATCGTGCCCTTTGGATTTGTTAAGACGGCTGCATTCTCCGCATCAGGTACCTGTGACTCTTCCTCAATAAACTCAAAAATTCTGCCTGCGCAGGCAAGCGCAGTCTGCAGCTCTGTCACAACGCCGGATATCTCGTTAAACGGCTTTGTGTACTGGTTTGCGTAGCTTAAAAAGCTGGTAAGCTGACCGACGCTGATACGCCCTCTTATTGCAAGAAACGCACCCAAAATGCCGACGCCTGCATAAACAAGGCTGTTTACGAAACGGGTACACGGGTTGGTGAGTGAGGAGAAAAAGATTGCCTTTACACTTGCCTTTTCCAGTCTGAGATTGATTTCGTCAAACTGTTCCCTAACCGCATCCTCATGGTTAAATGCCTTTACGACTTTTTCATTTCCTATCATTTCATCAATCAGCGCAGTCTGCTCGCCTCTCGTCTCCGACTGTACCTTTGACATGTTAAAGGTGCGCTTTGCAATAAAGCCTGCGATAAAAAATGACAGTGGCGTCAGAATTACGACAACGATGGTGGTTGTCACGTTAATCGAAAGCATAAAAAGCAATGTTCCAACAATGGTGACGACTCCCGTAAAAAGCTGTGTAAAACCCATGAGCAGACCGTCCGAAAACTGGTCCACATCTGCGATAATACGGCTTACGATATCGCCGTGGGAATGTCCGTCGATATACTTAAGCGGCAGGATTTCCAGCTTTTTGAATGCCTCGTCGCGTACGTCGCGTACGACCTGATAGGCAATCTTGTTATTGCAGGCGTTCATCAGCCATTGTGCAGCCGCCGTGAGGAGGATGATTATGGTCATTTGTTTCAAAATCCGTAAAATGCCGTCAAAATCTACCGCACCTGCGCCGACAATGCAGTCCACCGCACGTCCTGTCAGAATTGGGATGTACAATGTCAGTATAACGGAAATTGCGGCTAATACTATGGAACACAACAGGAAAAATTTGTATTTTCCGATGTAGTTAAGTACTTTTTTCAAAATTCCTTTGTTTTGGTTTTTCATATTTAAACAGCGCCCCTTTCTGTACCTTGATTATCACGCATTCTTTTCGGTGTTTTCTTTTGGAAATTGAGAGTAGTAAATTTCCTGATATATCTCATTTTCCGCAAGCAGCTGTTCATGCGTGCCGATGCCTGCCATTCTGCCGTCGTCCATTACGATAATCTTATCTGCGTACTGTATGGAGGAAGCGCGCTGGGAAACAATTATGACACTCATGTCACTTTTCATGCCCTTTACAGCCTGTCTTAATTTTGCATCCGTGGCAAAATCAAGTGCGGACGCGCTGTCGTCCAAAATCAATATCTGCGGATTCCTGACGATGGCGCGGGCTATCGTCAGACGCTGCTTTTGTCCGCCCGAAAGGTTTTTTCCGCCCTGTGCCACCATGAAATCAAGTCCGCCCTCTTTTGTATCCACAAACTCCTTTGCCTGCGAAATTTCAAGCGCTTTTTCCAAATCCTCTTTTGCTGCGTTTTCGTTTCCCCACAAAAGATTTTCTTTAATGCTGCCTTTAAACAGGACTGCCTTTTGCGGTACGATACCGATTTTTTCCCTCAGTTCGGTAATTTTGTAATCCTTTACGTCAACGCCGTTTATCATTACACATCCCTTTGTCGCATCATAAAAGCGCGGAATAAGGTTGACTACCGATGTTTTTCCCGAACCCGTGCCGCCGATAATGCCGATGGTTTCGCCTTTTTGCACCGTAAAATCAATATCCGTGAGCGACTCATCGCCGCCGCCGCTGTAAGTAAGGCATACATGGTCGAACACAATCGCCGCATTGTTTTGCGTATTTCTGTTATTTATGACACTTGTGTCATTCTTTGAACGGGATGCGTGAGCAGTCAATTTGCCGTCGCCCATGCTTGAGGTTATGGCAAAGACACTTTCGACACGTTTTGCACAGGCGAGCGCTTTTGTGAGCTGGATAATCAGGTTTGCCATTTTTATCAGCTCGACCAGTATCTGAGACATATAGTTGACCAAAGCAACGACCGCACCCTGTGTGATAATGCCGCTGTCTACGCGGACTGCGCCTGTCCATAAAAGAACTACAAGGGCAATATTTACAATAATATATGTGACGGGGTTCATCGCCGCCGAAATCTTTCCGACAAATACCTGCGTATTTAAGAGCAGCTCGTTTTCTTTCTCAAACGCCGCAATTTCCGACTCTTCATTTGTAAACGCGCGGATGACGCGTGCGCCTGCAAGATTTTCACGGGTTCTTCCAAGGATTTTATCGAGCGCCGCCTGGACTTTTTTGTAAAGGGGCATGCTGGCAATCATAATACCGAACACGACAATGGAGAGCAGCGGAATGGTCACCACGAAAATCAGCGCAGCTTTGACATCTACGGTAAATGCCATAATCATTGCACCAAACACAATAAAGGGGGAGCGAAGCAACAGACGCAGTGTCAGGTTGACGCCGTTTTGGAGCTGGTTTACGTCGCTTGTCATGCGCGTGATTAAGGTATTTGTACCGATTGTGTCAAGCTCTGTGTAGGATAATCCCTGAATATGTGAAAACAGCGCGGACCTTAGCTTTGTGGCAAAACCGACTGCTGCCTTGGCACTGAAATACTGCGCCGTTACCGCGCTGATTAGTCCGACTGCAGCCAACAGCACAAGGACTATTCCCATTTTAATAATGTAGGAGGTGTCCGCGTTCGCGATACCGTGGTCGATAATCGACGCCATGACGAGCGGAACCATCAGCTCAAAGGACGCTTCGAGCATTTTAAACAAGGGCGCAAGAATGCTTTCCTTTTTGTAATCTTTTATGTATTTCAGCAGGCTTTTCATGATAAAATCCTCCAATAATATTTTATGCAGATGAACCAATGAATAATCGTCTTTTGTGTTTAAATACCATGATTTTATATTCAGGGCAGTTCTTTTAAATTTTACTTCGTTAAGTTTGTAGTCTTGTTGATTAATTAAATAGAATAATGGCAATTTTTAGTATACACAAAATGCGCGAAAAATACAACTTCTCCTTTTTACATTCATCTTTTTTTGTAGCGCAAATACGAAAACGGCGTTCCCTATGACATCACGCCATAAGGAACACCGCTTAAACCCTGTATGTTATTTTACCTTTAATTCGCCATAAACATCCGCCATCTGTCCATATGCCTGTTCCAGTAATTTCCTTGGGCTGGCGATGTTTACACGGATATATCCGCGTCCCTCTTCCCGGAATGTGGTTCCCATGTATACACCGACATGTGCGCGCTCAACAAACCATTTTTCCAATTCCTCTTCCGTACAGCTTAGTTTGGAATAATCCATCCACAGCAAGTACGTTCCCTCTCTTGGATAAATATGAAATTCCGGCATATTCCTGGCAAAATAGCTGCGCGTATAAGCTTCATTTTCGTTAATATAGTCAATTACCGCCTCGTACCAGTCGTCGCACTCCGTATAAGCTTTTTCCGCTGCCGTCACTGCAAAAACCGTCGGGTTATGCATTCCAATGCGGTCGATATCATCCTGTACCATTTTACGCAATTCCCCGTTGGGAATAACCAGGTACGATAAAATAACACCCGGAATGTTAAACGTTTTTGTCGGAGATGCAGCTACCACCAAACTCTTCCGTATTTCCTCATTCAGGGAAAGTGTCGAGACAAAATCCACTCCCGGCGCCGTAATATCTCCGTGTATTTCATCAACAAACAAAATTAATTGATGCTTCCGGCAAAATTCACCTACCTGAGTCAGCTCCTCCTTTGTCCAAACGCGTCCCACCGGATTGTGCGGACTGCACAATATGAACATCCTTGTATTCGGCGTGATAGATTCTTCCAAATGCTCAAAATCAATCCGGTATCGGTTGTTTTCCAGTACCAGCCTGCTTTCAAGAACCGTTCGGTTGTTTTTCACAACCGCATTATATAACGGTCCGTACGCCGGAGTATTTATAATGACCGCATCTCCCGGCTGTGTGAATGTTTCCACACACAGACTGGATGAAATATTAATTCTCGGGCAAAATACAATTTCATCTCTCCGTATATCGACCATGTGTTTCCTTTTCATCCACCCAATAAAGCCGTCATAAAACGCGTCGCTTAAATCCGTATAACCGAAAATCCCGTGATTTAAGCATTTCTGAAAACCGTCTATAATCGGCTGGGGCGCACGAAAGTCCATGTCTGCAACACCAAGATGAATAATCCTGGTACTTCCGTATTTTTTATCCATTGTGTCCCATCTTCCGCAGTTTGTGTTCCTTCTGTCCACGATTGTGTCAAAATCAAATCCGAAGTTTGGCATCACAGCGCCTCCTTTCTTTACTCAGCAGCTTCTACATCAATTCCGTCCGCCTTATTCAGCGCAACGTACTCCGCATAATTTTCACTGCCCTTCTTAATCTTCATAATACCGATTCCGGTAGCCGCCCAAATCATGGCAAATATAATTCCCGTATAGTTCAGACATGCCCACGGAAGGTATGAGAGCGTCGGAACACCCAAGGTTGTCGCCATATAAACGCCTGCTGCCGTCCACGGTGTAATCGGCTCGATAACGGTAGCAGCATCCTCCAGTGTCCGGGAAAGGTTTCTTGGCTCTAATCCGCGTTTTACATAGGTGCTGTGGAACATTTCCCCCGGAATGAGAATTGACAACTGACCGTTGGACGTAACAAATACTGCCGTAATGCAGGATACAATTGTTGCAAAAATGAGTCCAAAGGTGCTCTTTACTGTCTTCATAATCCGGTTTAAAACGATGTCCAGCGAACCTGTAACTGCCAATGTTCCCGCAAATCCATACGCACAAAACGCAATCAGTACCGTACTTAACATGGATAGCATTCCGCCTCGCTGAAGAAGTGTCGGAATATCCGAAATCAGATTTGCCGCGTCAAATCCGGCAATATTTATCATGTCCATTTTAAATCCGCCAATCGCCGCATTGAAGCAGTCCGCCAATTGGAAGCCCTGAAAAACAACGCCGTTAAACATGGCAACCGCACTGGAAATCAGCATAACCGGAATTGTCGGCTTTTTGCGGATGGAACCGTACAGAACGATGATGACCGGGAGAATAATCAACGGATTAAATGAAAATATCTGATGCAGCGTATCTAAAATTGCCGATACTTTTGCCGGTTCCGTTCCGGATAATCCGTTCAAATTCATGCCTACAATCGTGTACACAATGCAGCAGATAATAAATCCCGGACCTGTCGTCCAAAGCATATGCCCGATATGGTCATATAATTTTGCGCCTGCCGCAATCGGAGCTAAATTTGTAGTATCGGAAAGCGGAGACATTTTATCCCCAAAATATGCACCGGAAACGACTGCACCCGCTACAATCGGAAGCGGAGCCCCAAGTCCGGAAGCAATTCCCATCAGGGCAACACCGATGGTTCCTGCCGAGCCCCATGACGTTCCTGTACAAATCGATACAATTGCCGTTACAAGAAATGCTGTTACAACTAAGAAGGACGGATTTATGATCTTCAAACCAAAGTATACCATCATAGGTATCGTTCCGCCTATCATCCATGTACCGATTAAGAAACCTACAATAATCAATATGAAAATTGCCGGCATCGTCTTAGAAAGTTTTTCGACAATGGAATTCATAATGTCATCCCATGTATATCCCAAGCAGATTGCGATAACTGCCGCGACTGCCGCGGACACCAGCATCAGAACTTCCGCGCTTAATCCCAACATTGCGTAGCCAATCCCCAATAATAAAATCATCGCGATAACCGGCAATACGGCAAGCAAAAAAGTAGGCTGTTTTTTTTCTCGTATTTTTTTGTTTTTTTCTGTCATCTTCATAACCATGCTCCTTTCACAGTCTGCGAGCTTGGACTTCGTACCCAAATCTTCCCTCCTCGCTCGAATGGTGACTACAGCTCTGCAATTACTTCTACTTCACAGAGCACATTTTTAGGTAAAGTTTTTACTGCGACGCAGGATCTTGCCGGTTTGCTTACGAAATATTTCCCATATACTTCGTTGAATATTGCAAAATCGTTCATATCCGCAAGAAAACAGGTTGTTTTTATTACATCGTTGAAGTCTGCTCCCGCTTCTTCCAAAATCGCTGAAATATTTTTCATTACCTGTTCTGTCTGTGCATGAATGTCCGTGCCGACAATTTCCCCGGTTTCGGCGTCTGCCGGAATTTGTCCCGATGTAAACAATAGCCCGTTACATGCCACTGCCTGCGAATATGGACCGATTGCCGACGCCGCCTTTGAAGTTTGAATTGTTTTACGCATCTCGTTCCTCCTTTACGTTATTATTTTTCAGTTACTGTATTTTTATAATATCACTAAAATATATTTTAGTAAATAGCATTTTGTTTGTTGTTTTTTACGAAAAGCTAAAATTATTTTTATTCAACTTGTACAATACCGTATTTGCGAATATAATAGAATTATATATTTTGTTAGGGGGATTCACTATGACAAATGACAAACCTTATCTTGTGCTGACGGCTGTTGACAAGGCAATTCTGGACTCTTACGCAGCGATGGTGCTCAATTTGGGAGAATATCTTGGAGAAGGGTATGAAATCATTTTGCACAGCTTGGAAAATCTGCATCATTCGGTTATTCAGAATGTAAACGGTCATTACTCTGGCAGGGCAAACGGCGCCCCGATTACGGATTTGGCGCTTTCCATGCTGTCTAAAATCGAACAGGACAAAAGCCATGCCAATATCTGCTATTTAAACCGTTCGAAATCCGGCGTGCCTCTGCGTTCTTCCACCATTCCGATTTTCGGGGAGCATCAGAGAATTATCGGCCTGCTCTGTATTAATTTTTATACGGACATTCCGTTTTCTACCGTTTTAAAAAAGTTTTCCTTTGAGTCAACCGTTATCTCTCCAATTTCTCCGGAAATCAAGGAAAATTTTGCGGAAAGCACGGACGAGCTGATTGAGACGGCGCTTGTGGAAATAAAAAATGTGATAATGGAAGACCGGACAGTTTCCTCACAAAATAAAAACAAGGAGATTATCCTTGAGCTTTACCATCGGGGGATTTTTAATATTAAGGATTCTGTGGTTAAGGTCGCCGCGCTTCTTGGCATTTCCAAAAATACAGTGTATATGCATATTCGGAATTTGAAGACGAAAGAATAGGATTATCGTAAGCTTTAATGGGAGGTGCGAAAAATTTTGGAGAATGGGCATATTTATATTGCAATTGACCTGAAATCCTTTTATGCCTCCGTTGAGTGCGTCGAACGGCAGTTAGACCCCATGAACACGAATCTTGTGGTTGCAGACGCTTCCCGGACGGAAAAAACCATCTGCCTTGCGGTTTCCCCATCCTTAAAGTCATATGGCATATCGGGACGGGCGAGACTGTTCGAGGTGGTGCAGCGGGTAAGGGAAGTAAACACCCTGCGTAAAAATAAAGCCCCCAACCGTAAGTTTCTAGGCGAATCCTATTTTGCCAAGGAGCTGGAAGAGCACCCCGAATTTTCACTGTCCTATATCATCGCCCCGCCCCGCATGGCATATTATATTGAGTACAGCACGAAAATCTATAAAATCTACCTCAAATATATTGCACCCGAGGATATACATGTCTATTCCATTGACGAGGTTTTTATGGACGTGACCTCCTACCTGAAAACCTATGCCCTCTCCGCAAAGGAACTTGCTTCGAAAATGATTCAGGATGTCTTTGTCCAAACGGGGATTACTGCCGCTGCAGGTGTCGGGACAAACCTGTATTTATGCAAAATTGCGATGGATATTGTGGCAAAGCATGTCGAGCCTGACCAAAACGGCGTGCGGATTGCACAGCTTGATGAAATGAATTACAGGAGACTTTTGTGGGACCATAAGCCGATTACGGACTTTTGGCGGGTTGGGCGCGGATATGCAAAAAAGCTCGCTGAACACGGAATGTACACAATGGGCGACGTGGCAAGATGCTCCGTTGGAGATGCGCAAAACTATTATAATGAAGACCTGCTTTACAGGCTGTTCGGCGTCAATGCGGAGCTTTTGATAGACCACGCATGGGGATGGGAGCCGACCACGATTGACCTGATTAAACAGTACAAGCCGGAAACAAACAGCCTTTGTTCCGGTCAGGTGCTCCAGTGCCCTTACGACTTTGCAAAAGCAAAACTTATTGTTAAGGAAATGACAGACCTGCTCGTGCTTGATATGGTCGAAAAACATCTTGTTTCCGACCAAATGGTGCTTACTATCGGATATGACACCGAAAACCTGACCAATCCGGAAACCGCCAGCCGTTACAAAGGGGAAATTACTATTGACCGTTACGGTCGAAAAATTCCAAAGCACTCCCACGGAACTGTCAATCTAAGAGAACCTTCCTCCTCGACAAGACTTATAATGGATGCGGTTATGGGACTTTATGACCGGATTATTGATAAAAGCCTGCTGGTACGGCGGATTACCGTGACAGCAAATCATCTGACTGACGAAACCGCTATTTGTGCCAAAAAACAGGACGATTTTGTCCAAATGGATTTATTTACGGATTATGAGGCGTTGGAGCGGCAGAAGCAGGAGGATGAAGCAAAGAGGAAAAAAGAACGCGCATTGCAGGAAGCCGTTTTATCCGTGAAAAAGAAATTTGGGAAAAATGCCATTTTAAAAGGCATCAACCTGGAAGAAGGCGCGACAGGTACACAAAGGAATAATCAGATTGGAGGGCATAAGGCATAATGGGAAACTATGACGATATCATTAATCTGCCACATCATGAATCCAAAAAACATCCTAAAATGCCCGCTTTGGACAGGGCTGCCCAATTTATGCCGTTTGCCGCACTGACCGGACATAATGCGGCTGTTACGGAAACGGCACGGCTGACGGAGAATAAAATGGAGCTGGATGAAACCAGGAAAGAAGAGCTGGGGGAACGCCTGCAGTTCATCAGGGAACAGCTTTGGCGAAAACCGCAGGTAAGCATTACTTACTTTGTGCCTGACACGAAAAAAGACGGCGGCACCTATTTTACCGTAACAGGAGCTGTCAGGAAAATAGAGGAGGCAGGGCATCAGGTCATTATGGAAAACGGAACCGTCATTCCGATGGATGATATTTATGAAATTGAAAGCACGCTTCTTTTCGATTATTCTGAATAGTCACCGAATAGTTAGCATCCAACGGCTGCCATTTTCCACTCATGTGCATAATAATTATACCGCAGGCGGAATGTCCGCTGCATGCCGTAAAGAGACGCCGTGCAGATAAAATTAGCCCCAATTGAGCTGTGTTCCTGGTCTGTAGATATAATCCTGTCTATATGAATTGTGATAAGTTCTCCATTTCTGTCACGGAAGCGGAACCGCATTGGCGTAATTTTACCGTTTGTATCCGTACAGGAAATCATTTGCACCGGGGTATCTATGCATAGGATTGTTTCCATTCCCGCTCCCTCCACATACTAAAAAACGAGTTTTTAATATATTATTGCGGATTCTGCTGAAAATATAACGGAAATGCTTTCCTATATTGGATATTTTTCATTACGGCAAAATATCCGTTTAATTCTGGAGGAACAGCGGCAGAACTGCATTTTAACAATTTCCTACAAACACATACTCTAAATATTTCTGAGCAGTCTTCGCAAGTCCGTACACGTTTTCCACGTCTGTTGCCTTCCTGTCCGTCATATGGTACCTTGGAAAAAAACGGGTGACATGCAGCGGGATTTTCTTTCCGACGGCTGCTTCAACAGATGCAATCCATTCGGCCTCTTCTTCCATTTCCGGCATCGTATCATTTTTCCCGGGAACAATCAGCGTGGTAAGTTCCACATGGCATCCGGCTGCAGCATGCACGATAAATTCCTTAACGGTTTCCAAATCCCCGCCAAGCTCCCTGTAGTACGATTCCCTAAATCCTTTTAAGTCAATGTTCATGGCGTCCACAAGCGGAAGAATTTCTTCCAGCGTATCAAGCGACGCCGTCGCGTTTGTCACAAGTATATTTTTCATTCCCGCCTTTTTTACCAGTGTTCCCGTATCACGGATATACTCCCATCCTATCAGCGGCTCATTATAGGTAAATGCCACCCCGATATTTCCTGCATTTTTACAGGCAAGCGCCTTCTCTGCCAGGGCTTTGGGAGAGATATAAACGGTCTCTGCCGTTTCAAAATCCGACATGGATATTTCATGGTTTTGGCAGAAAGCACACCGTAAATTACAGCCATAGCTTCCGACAGACAAAACCCGGCTTCCAGGATAAAACATTTTAAGCGGTTTTTTCTCAACCGCATCCAGTGCAAGGGAAGTAATTCTCCCATAATTTTCGCATATGATTTTTCCGTTCTCGTTTTTTCTCGCCCTGCACAACCCTCTTTGTCCGGATTCCAGACTGCAATGATGCATACATGTATGACAGACTGTTTTCATTCCTTCCGCCTCCTGTCCCGCATCCACACCATATACGGCACTAATAATGCCTGACTACCTCAAACCGTTCCAGTGTGATGTCTTCATTCTCACCAATTCCTGCCTTTCTTTTTGCAATGGATATCTGCTCATCCACGGTATTGACACCGTCCAAATTTGGCAGAAGCAGTCCCCGCTTATGACCCTTTGTCACAATGACACCATACCGCCCGACATCCAGTTTATCCGGCGAATCAATTGCTTCCGTATCCCCAAGCACATCCACGGTTATTATAAGCTGATCAAGCTCATCCTGCCTGATTGGCAAAAATCTGGGATCCCTGCTCGCTGCACTGATGGCATTCCCTATAATTTCTTCCGCAGCACAGGCCTGTACCGCATGAATTGTTCCTATACAGCCGCGAAGGCTTCCGTTTTCTTTAACGGAAACAAAAACGCCCGCTTTTTGCCTGTACATTTCCTCGGGCAATTTGTCTGGAACCGCGATTATTTCCCCCGTGCGAACATAACTTTCTATCGTTTTTCTTGCAAGCTGTACATAAGTGTCTTCCTGTTCTCTCTGCCTTGCGGTTTTCGCCCTTTCTTTTTCTTCAAACTGCTCCATGAAATTACGGGTTGCATCACTGCCGCATACAGTGTAGCTGCATATCCCGTATCCCACACCGAAGGTTCCTTCATAAGACAAGGCTTGCGCTTCTATCTTCTGTCTGTCAAGCGCCCCTGCCATAATCATAAAAGAGCGGTGCCCACATTCTCCTGCCTTTTCGCAAAAATTTTCCGGAAACCCAAACAGCTCTCCAAAATCGGCTTTTCCCATTACATCCATAATACGGCTGTCATATTCCGGACCTTCTTTTTGGTATCCGTATGGTCCGTCTTCTTTTAACCGGTGCGACAAATCCCCGCTTGCTATTAGAACTGTTGTTCTGTTTAGGAGTCTATCGGCTTCCTGAATATACTGTCCCAGCTGATAATGCATTTTCAAAGACTGTCCGGACAGACCGATACGGACAAGCCGGTAATCTTTTAAATATTGGTTCACAAAATACAATGGTACCATTGTCCCATGATCCAGCCGCCTGTCGCGTTCCCCTTCTGTTCCTGCAGGGAAATCTGCCGCATCTGCCAGTTTACAGATCTGTTCCACAAATTCCGTATCATACCGGACTTCCATCTGTACATGAGGCGCACGAAACTGAGAAAAATCCCCTGACGCACCTTTTCCGGGCGATATATGGAAATAGTCTGAATACAAAATCTGGTGCGGGGATGTCAGAATGATTGTCTCCGGTTTCAGGTCAGCAATTTTACGTGCGGCCGTCTGATAGGCTTCAACCGTTTTTTGTATCTTTTTCTCCTCCCCCTTGCCGATATCCGGAACGATTATCGGCGGATGAGGAAGCATAAATGCTGCTTTTATCAATACTAAAAACCCCCTTTCGCATTACATGGCTTTCTATGTTTCCTGATAATGCTCCCCGATTAAAGGAAGCAGATATTACCAGTTTATACAGATTGAATCAAATCATTATAAAATAATTTCATAACTATTCAGTACCCTCATAGCTACGAGCACAAATCCGTACAAAATTTGCTTCGCAAATGGAATTGTGCCTGTTTCCACTACACTCTCTCACGGTCAGCGCAGTAAATGCGCAGACATGCTGAACAGTTACATAATTTCAATTAATGCCATCAGCAAAACAAATAGAAAAATATTTTCGTTCTCTTATTAATATAACAGAAAAAAAGTATATTCTCAATTCCATTTCACAATACTTCTTAAAATGATACCGTTTGCGCAGTCCCAATAGCAGATAAAATTTCATACGGCAATTGCAAAATAAACAGTTTCATTATACAGTAAGCATCACCGCTTATTGAAATACAACCGCAAAAACCGCCTGCGGGATTTTTGTCGAAAAAGTGACAGTCGTGTCATCAAAGTCCAAATCGTCAAGCACCTCCACATTACCCTGTCCGGTGGAAATGATTTTGAATGTTCTTCCTGCCGCAATCAGTTCATCAGGTAAGGTAATCCGATAGGACATCGGCTCCAGCGTCCGCGTTACCGGAACAATATCGTTTCTTTGCATCTCCATTGAAAAGGTATATGCAAAGGTATTATCCCCGATTACGGTAGAAAGTAATTCGTAAACTGACTTGTCAGCATAAAGTTTTTCTGCATATAACGTAAGATAGCCATCGGAAGAACTGCTAAGCAGCTCGGCAAACTGCGTGTATTGATTTCCGTTATAATCTGTCGCAGCATCTTCCCATGGGGCGTTTTCATCATAGGCGCAATACACATTTGATATCGTGGGATTGGTACTGTTTTGAAAAAGAGGCACCATATAAGAATGATCCAATAAAAAGCTTGCATCATTGTAATTTTTCTGCGCAAATGCCTTGATGCTGTCAAGACTGCTATAGGGAATCGTCCCAATATAAGTAACAGTTTCCGAATATCCTAAAATACGAAAAACCGGCGCATATGCGATTCCTGCAAAACTGGATTTATCTGCAAGGAACGTGGTGCTGCTGAATGTAATATGCTCCAGTTGGGGAAGCGACGCAAATGCATATGTGCCTACCGATGTAATTGTATTGTCAATGACAAGTTTTTTGCAGGTGGAATGATGCCACGGACGCTTCGAAAGTGTCCGCTCATCATAATCCGGAATAGCTCCGTTTCCTGATACGTGGATTGTGTCGCCCGAAATTTCCGCTTTAATATCTGTGCCGTTTAACAGATACTTTCCGTCACCAAGATTTAACCATGTTTCATCTGATGCTTTTACTGTGGGGATGGGCATAATTCCAATAAGAATGGCTGCTGCAAGCAAGGCAATCCATTTTTTCAATACATATTTTGACATACTTTTCCCTCCTAAATTTCGAAAACAGCCATGCCCATTCATAAGTTACCAGAATATACATTTTTTAATAATTTCATGAATTGGCTGGTAACTTATCTGAACTGTTACTCATACTCCGACAAGCAGCCGTCGACAATGCGCACGATACGCTGCGCCGCTTTTGCGACTTTCAGGTCATGCGTAATCATGACAATGGTGTTGCCCATTTGGTTTAACTTGCCAAAGAGTTTCAGCACTTCCTGCCCGCTGGCACTGTCAAGCGCTCCGGTCGGTTCGTCGGCAAGGAGAATTGCAGGCTCCGACGCAAGCGCTCTTGCAATCGACACACGTTGTTTCTGACCGCCCGAAAGTTCGTTTGGTCTATGGTCAAGTCTGTGGTCGATGCCCAAAAGCTTTACAATTTCGGCGCATTGTTTTTTTGCCTCCCTGTGTCCCATACCGCGAATGAGCAGGGGCATGATAATATTTTGCATGACATTGTAGGTTGGAATGAGCTGATAATTTTGAAAAATAAATCCGATTTCCTTATTGCGCACTTGAGTCAATTCGCTTTCCTGCGTGTCATGGATTGCCCTGCCGTTTAGGTAATATTCGCCGGAATCCAGCAAATCCATGCAGCCGATAATGTTCATGAGGGTTGTTTTGCCGGAACCTGACGGCCCCAAAATTGCTACAAATTCACCCTTTTTTACAGTAAAATTAATATTTTTTAAAACGGGAACCATATCCTCTCCCAAATGGTATCCCTTGTTGACTTCTTTTATTTCTATGATGTTTTCCTGCTTATTTTCCTGCATGGTTCTGCTCCCTTTATTCCACAATCCAAATTTTCAACAGCTCTTCGCCGCCGTTGTCAACCTTTTGCAGCAGCATTCTAATGATATCTCCGTTTGACAGGCGCGAAAAAGTTGTAATTGTGCCAAGCTTTGTTTCAACATCTGTTCCTACGGGAATTTGTATCTGCCCTGTCTTTCCGGTTTCTGTGTAGGTCGTCATTGCTCTGTTTTGCATATCTTCCGGCGGTACATTATCCGGTGTTCTTTTATTCCTATTATTCGATGAAGCGTCCCCTGTTGGTCTTTCAACGCCGAAAGGCATTTCGCCATTCAACGGATTTTCGCCGTTCAACGGATTCTCGTCAGCCGACATCTTTTTGCTCGACGGCATTCCGCTACGCCCTTTGGCATTCTCTAGTTCAGTGAAATCAACCGTCTGTTCCTCAAGCAGTGCATACACCATTTCATTCCCCGAAATGGACGTAATTTTTGCATACAAAAGCTCCTGCCCTTCCTCCAAGACAATCTCCTGACTGCTTTCTGCCGCTTTTATTTTCTGCGAACAAGCAAAATAAGCTCCTATACCCGCTGCCGCTATGAAAAAAGCAAGCAAAACAAATAAAAGCACTCTTCTTTTTTTCACAAAATTTCACCTCGCACAAATTTAATTCTATAGAAAATCACAGCAGCCTGCGTTTTTATTCCTGATTCAACGCCACGACAGGTATCAGCGATGATGCCTTATACGCTGGATAAAACCCAAAAACAGTACCCGTTATCACACCAAAGGCAAGAGACAGCAGTGCGCCCGAGACAGACAGCTCCACCCTGACGGAAAATCCCTCTATAATCGGCGTCACACCGAGCGCGGCAAGCACTCCAAGTATTGCTCCGATAAAGCTCATAAAACACGCCTCGAACAAAAACTCCAAAAGAATATCGCGTTTTGAGCACCCCAACGCTTTTAAAATACCAATCTCATTCGTCCGTTCCTTCACCGACACAAAAAGCACATTCATAATGCCGATACCGCCTACGACAAATACAATCGCCGCCATTGCCACCAGCAGAAGCTGCAGCGTATCGTTTGATTTTGATGCCGCCTCCATCTTTGTCCCCGCATCGGAAATTGTAAACTCGGCATTTGCATAACGGTCGGCAAGAACGGTTTGGATATTTTCAATTACCGCATCAACATTGTCGACATCGGCGGCAATTACCGTAATGGTCGGGCTGATATCCTGCCCCGTAATGTATTTTACGCCTGTTTCATACGGAATAAAAATCGCCGTATCGGGACTGATTCCCGACGATACGCTCCCCATTTCCTCCAATACGCCGCCGACCACATATGGTCTTGCGTCAATATAAACCACATCGCCATACGCCGAATAAACGTTTCCAAAAATCTCCTTTGCCGCAGAATAGCCAAGAACACAATATTTTTCCTTGTTCTCGTCGTTTTCATCGGTCAAAAATGTTCCTTCTATTAAAGAAAGATTGCTGATTGTCATATAATTACTTTTTACTCCTGCTATGGTATAAGAAGCTGCTTCCTCCAGTTCTCCGCCCTCAACCTCCGTTGTTGTCGTATAGGAAATCGTTGCATCAGAAATATCCGGCACAAAGACTTCAAGGTCTTCCATATCATCGGTGGAAAGCACAATTTTTTCCATATTCATACGGTCATTTTCTCTGCCAAACCCGCCAAATCCGCGCTCTCCCATACCACCCTCGGATGGCATACCTCCTCCCGGCGGCATTCCACCGCCCGAAGGCATCCCCCCTCCAGATGGCATTCCGCCACCGGATGGCATTCTTCCGCCGCCAAATCCGCCTGCTGCACCGCCAAAGCCACCTCCACCTCCGTTTCTGTATCCTCTGCCTTCAAACGTAGCGGCATTTGATTCATACGAAATATCAACAGCTCCCGCATTAAGGTTCTTAAACTGCTCCGCAACCTCAAGCTTACCGCCTGTTCCTATGGCAAGCACCATCATAATCGTCGCAGAGCCCACAATAATACCGACAGAAGTAAGAATGACCTTAAACTTATTTTGTGAAAGATTAATTATCACAAGCCTTAATAACTCCGAAATCCTCATGATTCGCCCACCTTACTTTCAATCAGAACAACATCCCCTTTCGAAAGCCCTTCCGCAATTTCAACATTCACGCCGTCGGAAAATCCCGTAGTGACTTCTTTTGTTATCACCTTTCCGTTTGCATCACGCATTTTTACATAAGAGTGCGTGCCTTCCCTTGAAATTGCCCTGTTAGAAACGTAACAAACTTCTTTTGTTTCATTTGTCACAAATGTCACGCTGCCTGTCATGCCCTCATACAGTCCGGACACATCGCCCTGCACTGTCACCGTAACCGTATAATAGACAGAACCCGAGCTGCTGTCATATTCCGCATCCGACACTTCTGATATTTTTCCGGAATAAACCAAATCTGGATATGCGGTATATGTAATGTGAACCGTACCGTCTTTGTCGATTGCATTGTAATCGTCCTCGGAAAGCGCCACGTCCATCGTTACTGCCGTCTTGTCATACAACACGACAAGAGCGCTTCCCCCCGATATGGTATCTCCCTCAGAAAGCGTCACATCGGTTATCACGCCGTCATACTCGGACAAAACGCAGTTATTCTGCACATAGCTGTCAAATTCGTCCAATTTCTCCACCGACGAATCATAACGCTCTTTTGCCTGTGACAGCTCATTGTCAAGGCTTGCTGTCTGAATACTGTACCACTCCAATGCCACATTGGCATAATAAGCGTCAATGTCATAGGTCTGCTTCAACTCCAGCTGTGCCTTTTCATAATCCAATTGTGCCTGATTCATGGTGCGCACTGCTTCCTGTATCTCAAGGGCAAGCTGCTGCGCTTCCTCATTCAGGCTCTCAAGCTCCTCCTCAAACTGCTCCGTCAGGCTCTGCGCCATATCCCTTGTATTGAGGTAAACTGTATAATAGTAAGCATTCTCATAACGCCCCGCATAATTTTCCGATACTGCTCCCTGTGCTTCTTTTAAATTAGCTTGTGCATCGGCAAGCTCCTGCATTTCCTCGGAAATCTTTAACAGTTTTTCGTTATATTCGTCCTGCTTGTCATTCACTTGCGTTATGGCGTCATCCAATTTTTCCTGATACTCCTGCAGCGCATTCTCATATACAAGCTGTGCAAACTTTCCATTTGTGACATAAGTGTCATATTTTTGCTGCGCTTGTGTTCTTGACGCTTTCTGCTCAACCTGCAAAGCATCATAGTCCGCCTTTGTGTCATTGATGTCCTCGGAAAGCGCATCTCTGATTTCGTCCACGCTCTCCTGCGTCAATTCGTAGAGCACATCGCCTTCTTTTATTTCCTGCCCGACTGCAATGTTTACAGATGCGACCTCGAGCGACTGATCCTGCGAAGTATATCCGCTGCCAAACAAGTCAAAGGACATCATTCCTCCACGATTGCCGCCCGCTGCACCTATTGCACCTGCTGCACTAAATGCATTTCCCATTGACTGGCTGTCAGATGCAGAATCGCTGTCTACGAGCGCACGAATATCCAAATCAAACGTCTGCTCCAAAGTCCCGATTTCCACTGAGGAATCATCGGAAATGCCGACCGTAAGGTTTCCGTATTCGACCGTTGTTTCCCTGTATACCACGTCTTTCCCGCTGTTTTGGCGCACTGCAAGGCAGACAAATACGACGATAATCCCCACGGTAACGGCGCCTGCTCCGACACCGATTAGGATTTTTCCCTTATTCTTCATTTGCACTCCCTCCGTTTGCCAGTGTTTTAATATAATAGCAGCCCCCCTCTGGTATTCCGTCTTTCACTTCGATATATTCCCCATTTGTGAATCCCGTCGTGACAGGAGTAAGAACATAATTCTCTCCCGATTTTATGTACAGAAAGCTTTTTCCGTCTTCCTCCACAATTGCTTTCCTAAGCACATAGCTGATTTCTGCCGCTTCCTCCGTAACAAACGCCACGTCCGCCGTCATTCCGCCGTAAAGTTTTGAGGTATCACCCTGTATGGAAATCACGACGGGATAGCTGATTGTGGCGGAACTTCTGCTTGTGGCTGTTGTGGTGATTGACTCAATGATACCGTTATAAGCCTCTCCGTCATACGCCGAAAAACTTAGGTCTACGCTGTCGCCGACTTTCATGGTGACAACATCTTCCTGTGCCACATCGACCGATACTGTCATATCCTCCGCTTTTGCAAACGCAATCAAGGTTCCGGTGTTCATCAGATAATCGCCCTCTTCATATCCGACCTCGGTGACAATCCCGCTTCCCTCGGCGTAGACGGTTCCGTCACCGATAAATGCCTCAAATGCGTCAAGCTTTTCTGCCGCCTCATCAAGTTCCCGCTGCGCCTTAGAACGTGCATTCTCATAGCTTGTAAGACTGCTTTCGTATTTGACATCCGCAATGGAGCCGTTTACATTTGAAGCTGCAAGCTCCTGATTCGCTGCCAGAAGTTCTTTTTCCAGCAAGGTTTGATTGTATAATATTTCTTCCTCGATTTCATAGACTTCCTCGACTTTATCCGTTATCTGCTTGTTTGACTCATCAAACTGGTCGAAAAAATTTTCATAAGCGGTTTTGGCGGATAAAAATGTATCGGCTGCCTCTACCCGGTTTGTGGCAAAATCCTCACTTGCGTCATCCACACCTTTGATTGCGTTTTCATATGCTTCAATGATATTGGACTTTTCTTCGAGATAATCCTCGTCGGTAAGGTCGCACTGTAATTGATAAATGTCTTTTAACAGTTGCTGGATTTCGAGGCTTTTTGACGACATCTCATTGGAAAGGCGTGCGATTGCGGTATCATAGACAGTCTGCGCCAACGAGGTGTCAAGCAGTGTCTCATTACGGGACAGTTCTGCTTCCAGCACACCGATTTCATATTGTGTCTGAACCTGCGCGAGTGCAATCTGCTTTTCTGTTTTTTCATATGTAAGCGCCTTGCGCACGGAATCAATGCTTTCCTGCGTGAATTGATATACTTGGTCTCCTTCCTTCACACGCTGACCGACGGCGGCGTAGACTTCCTCTACTTTCAGGTATTTCTCATTTTCCTCCTCGTCGTCTTCGTCATCCTCATCGTCGCTGCTGTCCGTAGAAATGTCAAGGTCATATAACTGTGTGGTAATGCCAAGCGAAACAGAACCGCTCTCTGTCACAATATTCTGCAGCGTTCCATGTTGTACTGTATATTCCATGTACTCCCAATTTTCTACACTTTGTAAGGGTTTGATAAAAAGCGTGTAGCAGGAAGCTGTTATAATTGTCATAATAAGAATTGTTATCACGGCAATATTTTTTTTACTGCGCTTTGTCAGACGCTTCTTTTCCGTCTTTTCCTGACCTTCCATTTTTGTCTCCCTTTTCCTCAAATGTCAACAGTTCAGCCTTCGGCTTCCTGTTGCCAGCATCAAGCCATGCCAAAACCGCTTCGCGGTTGGCTTGATGCATCTCGACCACTACGTTTTCTTACGGACTTCGCAGCACGGTGCGAAGTCCTAATCTGAACTGTTACTCCCAAATACTACATTCGCCGTCAGATTTTGTTCCAGTCCGCTTACATCGCCTTCTAAACGAACTGTTACGCTATAGGCAACAGAAGTCCTGCTGTCCGATGAAGATACCGGATTAATCATTTCAATCACACCGTTATAGCTTCCATGCTCCGATATGGTGACATTCGCCGATTCACCGACATACAACTTGGCAATATCATCCTGACTGACCGATACAGACACTGATATCTCTTTCGGGTTACTGTATGCCATCACCATACTTCCCCCTACAAGCGTCTGTCCTTCCTGTGCCGTAATCATAAGCACCGTTCCTGCCTCCTCGGTATACAGATATCCGTCTCCCACAAGCTCCTCAAACAAGGCAAGATTGCTTTCCGCTTCCTCTTTGGCGTCCTGTAATCTGTCAAGGCTGTCCTCAAGGCTTGCAAGCTGCGTGTCATAATCATTTTGCGCCGTCTTTCCCTTTGCCGCCGCCGTTTCATAGGTCGTTTTGGCGCTGAGCAGTTCTTTTTGATAAGTAACATCTGCATCGGTATAATCTTCCCTTGCCGTTTCAAGCTGATTAGACAGCTTTTGAAGTTTTAATTCTGCAGAATTGACTTCGTCCTCATACGATTCCAGCGCCTTTTCATAATTTTCTTTCGCTTCCTCCATTTCCTGCTCCAAAAGACTGATTGTCTTTACAATCCATTTGCGGTCATTTTTGGCATTCTGTTCCTCCTGCTGCTTTGCCATACCGCCAAAACCTTCCGGTCTTGCGCCTTTATCCGGAGGAGAAGGTTTTTCCTCCTCGTTTGTACTGTCCCCGTCCGGATTTTCTTCGTTGGGGTTATCTCCATTTGCAGTATCATCCCCCGCATTCCCTTCGTTCGGGCTTTCTTCTTTTGTAACATTTATGACACTTGTGTCATTTTTTGTAGAACCACTCAAGGTCGGCAAAGCGGACATCTCCTTGCCGTCAGTCTGACTGCTATTCAACTCATCATCCGTCACTTCCCAATACGATTTTCTGTCCACGTACAAATCATATGCTTCCTCATACGCTTTCTTCAAATCCGCAACGTCATATTCTTCATAAAACGAATTATTTTGTACAGATTCATAATAGGTATTATATTCCTCCTGCGCTTCCTCATAGGACTTTACTGCCTGTGCATAATCCGCCTCAAGCTGTGCAACCGTGTCATCATAAACCCGCTGCGCATACTGTGCCTCAAGCATTGCCGCATCGTAAGTATACTTCGCCTGCAGCTTGCTTTCCCCGTTTGAAATGACTCCACTCCTGTAAGACAGGCTCGCACTCAGCGCCTCCGCCTCTAACGCCGCCCTTGCGTCGGCGATACTTTCCTCCGTAAACTTGATGTACTTTTCTCCTGCCTGCACATTGTCTCCGTTTGACAGATATACTTTCTCCACATACAAGTCCGTATCTTCAAGGAAGTCAATTTGAAAGGTAACGGCATCTACTCCTACAGACGTTGTTCCCGACGCCATTACCATATCCGATAAACCGCCCGGTTCTCCATGACGGTCAAATGCATCCAGTTCCTCTGCAGAGCCTGCCTGTCGTGTTCTCATATAATTGCCAATACTCACCGCCGATATCGCCGCTATGACAAATACGACCGCGGCAATGCTCAGCCTGTTTTTCCATTTCCTCCTCTTTACAAGCGCATCGGTATCTTGTAACTGTTCGTCTTGATTCTCCATGTTAATCCCCCATTTTTACTGACGTTTGCAATCCGGCGCATTCCGTTGCAAATCCGTTTGCTCTTTTAAAAATTCTCGTCTGCCAGCATATCCCGTATAGTCTGCATGGACATATCAGTCGCAGCAATCTCATCCGCACACCGTTTCAATTCCCTACGAATCAAATCCTCATGCGGTATCTTGTGCTTATATTTTAATTTGTGCTCCAGTGTCGCCCAAAAATCAATTGCCATTGTACGGATTTGAATTTCCGCCAAAGTGCCCGCAGCCGTACCTTCGCGAATCCGCAGGCACAGGTGAAGACTGCGATAACCATTCGGCTTTGGATAGGCAATATAATCTTTGCGGTGAATAATCTCAATGCCCGAACAATTCTCAAGCCATTCGGAAACATGATAAACATCATCGACAAACCCGCAAATAATCCGAATGCCCACAGCATCATAGACTTTTTCAAGCGCAGACTGCAAAGTTATCTCAAATCCCTGACGCTCCAGCTTTTCCACCATGCTTTGTGCGGACTTGATACGTGACTTGCAACTGATAATCGGAGAGCTGTCCCGATACTGTCCAATCAGTGAAAGAAGATAGCTCTCTGCGTCCCTAAGCACCCCTAATGCTTCTTTATAAAATTCCTCATCTGTCATAACGCGGCTGCCTCCAATCGATGTAACAGTTCAGCCTTCGGCTTCCTGTTACAAGCATCAAGCCATGCAAAACCACTTCGTTGGTGTCAAAGCCACGTTCCGTGGCTTGATGCATTTATGCCACTACACTGTTTCACAGACTTTGCAGTAAATGCAAAGTCCTGGACTAAACTGTTACCAATCGATACCCTTTCCTATCTACGTCCGCAATCCGAATATTGGCATGAAGCGCCTTGAGTTTTTTGCGCAAAAAAGAAATGTACACCCACACTACCTGTTTTTCTTCCCCGCAATCGCTCCCCCAAACCTTTTCCATAAAATAATCCGTTTCAATAAGACTGTCCGGATTTGTCATCAAAATTTCCATCATTTGAAATTCCTTGCCTGCAAGCCGGAAACTGCTGCTTTCCGAGCTAAGCTCCAACGTTTCCGGATTCAGTTGAATGTTTCCGGTCTGCATCACTTTTTCATCCGGCGGATTCTGCACCCGAATCATCGTGCGAATCCGCGCCAAAAGCTCACGGGAATCAAATGGTTTTGCCAAGTAATCATTTGCGCCGCTGTCCAAACCATTTACTTTATCCGCAATATCCGACCTTGCCGTCAGTATGATTACAGGAATCATATTCCCTTCCCTGCGCAGCGTTTTCAGTACCGTAATGCCGTCCGCCTTCGGCATCATAACGTCCAAAATAGCACCGTCATAAACGTTCGCCGCTAAATACTCCAACGCTGCAGCACCGTCATAGACCGCATCTACCGAATAATGATTCTTTTCCAATATCGTTACCAACGCATTGGAAAGCGATTTTTCGTCCTCCGCCAACAGCAGTTTCATACGCGCTCCTCCTATCGAACTTTTTTTCATCATAAATCAAAATGCTGAAACCACGCTGAAATTATATGTGAACTTCTTGTGAATTTCTCATTTTTTGGTTTTCTTGAAAAATGCCCCAATTTATAAAAACCCCCAGCGAGATAACTCACTGAGGGTAGTGTGAAAAATAAATTTTTCACATGGCAAATTTGTGCTTGCGCCCAAATTCGCAGGCAGTGGCAAGAACGGGGGGTTCTATGGCTATTGCTACGATTTTATTTTTTCTTCCGCTTCTTCTTTGCTAAGTCCGTACTTTTCCATGAGGTCTGATGCAATCTGAGCATCTGTCAGCCCATGTCCGCGCAGCGTACTAATTAATATCTCTATATTTCTTTCTTTTTCCTTCTCCTGTCCTATCCTTATACCATCTTTTCTGCCTATCTTAATTCCATCTTCTCTGCCTTGACCATAGACAAATTCGTCCTCCGCTTCACGGTCGCGTTTTGCTTTCAGACGCAATTCATACTCATACCTGATTTTATCGGTAAGGCTTATTTCCTTCACTTCTCTGACTGCTTCCAAAATTCCTTTATTTTTCGTTTTCGATGATATCACGTCTAACTCCTCCTCCGTTTTTGCATTAAACAGACTGTGCCACTCATCAAGCGGGTTGGGCTGGTCTTTGTGTGATACGCTTCCCGTTCGTCCAGTTTAAAATCCAGTATTGTTATCGCTACGCACTTCTTAGCTTTTTTGTACGCTTCCCCACGCCGCAAATCCGCTGTAAACATTTTAGCAAGATAAAATACGGTACGTGTCCTCCAATACGTATGATATTTCACCTGCATTTCGATATTGATTTTTGTATCGTCATTCAGTGTAAGCTGTATGTCCAAAATGCCCAATTTTTCTTTCCGATAACGTTTCCAAAGAAACGGATTCATCATCCGCACGGATTTGATGTCGTTCAGCGGAATTTCCAGTACATCGCTGATAAAATGTTTCCGTACTGTTTCGTTTTCCATGACCTCCTTCATGCAAAAATCATACTTTAATGGTACTATCTTCATTATAGTTGCTCCTTTTGTTTCTTTCAATTGCTTTTCAACGGTAAAATAAATTTTGTGTGAAATTTCGGCGATAGTTACTGTTCACTCCGTTCCAGTAACAGGTAAAAATCCATGCAAAATTTGCTTCGCAAATGGATTTTTACTTGGCTGCGATACGTTTTCTCACGGAATTAGCAGTAAATGCTAATTCCTGTCTGAACAGTAGCCGGCGATATGCCATGAATCCAGAAGCCGGAACCGGAAATAGCCTTTGAAGCGTTATTTCGGAACGATTCCAAATAGCCTTGCCTGAATACTATACCACGTTTTATTTTTGCAGACAAGCGTTTTTTCAGTTTCATTTCAGTTTCGCACTGTATTATAATTGTATTAATGATTTACAGTATCGCAATTTATCATATAAAAAACGAGGAATTTATCATGAAAATACTTGTGGTTGAAGACGAAAAACTTTTGGCGGATTCCATACAGACAATGCTGTCAAAAAAGGGATTTGACGTAGAAGTTGTATACGACGGGGAGCGCGGTGCCGAATATGCGGAGCTTGGCATTTATGATTTGTTGATTTTAGATGTCATGATGCCTAAAATGAACGGGTATGAGGTTGCAAGAACAATACGGGCAAAGCGCTGCGGAACACCGATTTTGATGCTGACCGCAAAATCCGGTTTGGAAGACCGCATCACGGGATTAAATGCGGGAGCAGACTATTATCTGACCAAGCCCTTTGATTCAAGGGAACTGCTCGCCTGCATCAACGCACTTTTGCGAAGACAAGGAGCGCAGGTAGACGAAGTTACTTACGGCAATACCGCTTTGGATTTATCCTCGGGTACTTTAATCTGCGGCACGAACAGCGTCCGTCTCTCCGCAAAAGAGTTTGACATCATGCGCTTTCTTCTGCAATCCGGTGAGCGAAACCTTTCCAAAGAAGTCATTCTTGCACGTGTATGGGGATATGATTCCGACGCGGTGGAAAACCATGTAGAAGTCTATGTGGGTTTTCTGCGGAAAAAGTTAAAAAGCATCGGCTCCAATATCAGCATTGAGGCGATCCGCAGAATGGGATACCATTTGGAAATTAGAGAAGAGAAAGGCAAAGGAGATTTACCATGATTCGGAAACTGCGTTTCAAATTTGTCCTGATTAATATGAGCATTATCTTAGTGATGCTCTGTATTATTTTTGGCTTTATTTATCATTTTACAAGGGTAAAACTGGAAACGGAAAGCATTAGCATGATGCACAACATTGCCTCCCACCCTTCCCGGCGCAGAATGCCCAATGAACGTCCAAAAGATATGCGCCTGCCCTATTTTACGCTCCAAATGGATAATAACGGCGAGTTAATTGTCACCGGTGGAGGAGATTTCGACTTATCCGACGAAGTATTTTTAAGAGATTTATTTCTTGCCGCCAATGCAGCTCCCGAGCATATCGGGCTTTTGCCGGAATACAACCTGCGCTATTGCCGTATCGAAACGCCAATTGAGCAGTTTATTGTCTTTGCCGATATTTCCACGGAACTGATGACCTTGCATAATCTGCTGAGAACCTGTTTTGCAATCGGTTTTGCCAGTTTGCTTATTTTTCTCGGAATCAGCCTGCTTTTGGCACGATGGGCGGTAAAACCAGTCGAGCAGGCATGGCTGCAGCAGCGTCAGTTTATCGCAGACGCCTCCCATGAGTTGAAAACGCCGCTGACGGTTATCATGACAAACGCGGAACTGCTGCAAAATCCGGATTTTGATGATACAAGCCGTGCAAAATTTTCCTCAAGTATTCTAACCATGTCCCATCAAATGAAAGGGCTGGTCGAGCAGATGCTGGAGCTTGCAAGGTCGGATAATTCCGAAGACAAAATGATTTTTTCTCAGATAGATTTCAGTAAACTTGTGGAAGATGCCGTGCTCCCTTTCGAGCCTGTCTTTTTTGAAAAAGAATTCGGTTTGACCACACAAGTTTGTGAAGGGATTCAAGTAAACGGAGATGCTGCGCGGCTGCGCCAAGTGCTGGATATCCTTCTTGACAATGCACAAAAGTATTCCCGTGATGGCGGAAATACGCATATTTTATTAAAAAAACACGGCAGAGAGCATTGTCTTCTGACCGTGTCAAATGAGGGAGATACAATCCCGCAAGAAGATTTGAAAAAATTATTCAAGCGCTTTTACAGAGCTGACGAAGCGCGCAGTCAGACAGGCAGTTTTGGCTTGGGGCTTTCGATTGCGGAAAGTATTGTTCGACAACATAAGGGAAAAATCTGGGCGGAAAGCAAGAATGGAATCAACAGTTTTCATGTTTGGATTCCATGTGCTTAAAATGCTTCAAACACTTCCATAAATTCCATAACGGTCCTGCCGCTTAGAGAATACATTCTAATTGGCAATCATAAGGCTCCTCTTCAACATGTTTTTGATGATAAACTTTTGCCTCAACGCAACCCATTGATTTATAAAATGCTTGGCTCTCAATAGCGGAGTGCGCAGATATGTAAAGCTTTTTAGCCCCTTTTTGTTTAGCCCATTCTTTTGCCGCAAGAAAAAGTTTTCTACCAATTCCCTTATTTCTCATATCCTCTGATACATGGATGCTGGACAAGTCGCAATATCCCTGTTCATCGCCAAATATTTCCGACTCCACTGAAACAAAGCCTTTCAATTTTCCATCATAAAAAGCAGCATACACTAAGCCATTAGAAATAATCGTATTTTTTAGGCAGGACACTAGAATTTGATAGTCCCTTTCCGTCCAATCGTCAATAAAAGGTGCTTCTTTGATTATCCATTTGCCGTTATCTTTACGCCAACATTTTGTAACAATTTGATGTCGGATAAAATCTCCGAACAACTCCCGGCAAATTTCCTCTGCATATAAAGCTCTATACTCCACCATAGATACATTCTCCATTTCTCTCTATTTTCAAAAAATACTGCATTACCACATCCTATCGACAAGCAAAGTATAACAGAAAAATGTAAAGAAATCTACCTCTGTACGATTGCGAATAGCTTTATGGGTGTTTTTAAAGATAATCATCTCATTCGACCTTACAGTTGCAGCAAAAATAATCAGCGTCTATAATAAAACATGACACCATATGTCAGGTTTTTTGTGATATTCTGATGCAGAGAAGGAATCGGCAATGTGTTTTGGACAAAACCGTGCTGTCCGAGACGGAAAAACGCACAATTTGTAGAGAGGAGAAGGACAAATGCATTATGTGACGGCAAAGGGAATATTATCTTCGAAAAACGGCATGAATCTCTACCGTGGCTGCTCTCACGGCTGCATTTACTGCGATTCCAGAAGTAAGTGCTACCATATGGAGCATGCTTTTGAAGATATCGAAGTCAAGGAAAACGCAATTGACCTGCTCGAATATGCACTAAAACATAAACGTAAAAAATGCATGATTGGAACGGGTGCAATGACCGACCCCTATATTCCTTTGGAACTGGAAATCGGGAATGTCCGCAAAGCCTTGCAGTTAATTTATGACTATGGATTCGGGGTTACTGTTTTGACAAAATCAGACCGCATTTCGCGGGATTTGGATTTGCTGCAAAAAATTAATGAAACAACAAAATGTGTTGTACAGATGACACTAACGACTTACGATGAAACACTTTGCCGCAACATTGAGCCAAATGTCTGTACGACGCAGGAACGTTTTGCCATCCTGAAACAATTACGGGATTTAGGCATCCCGACGGTGGTATGGATGACACCTATTTTACCGTTTATCAATGATACGCCGGAGAATATTCTGGGGATTTTGGAGTTGTGCAGGGAAGCAAAAGTTTACGGGGTTATCTGCTACGGGATTGGACTGACGCTGCGGGAAGGGAACAGGGAATATTTTTACCGGCAGTTAGACCGCCTTTTTCCGAAGCTCAAAGAAAAATACATTCGCCTATATGGAAACCGGTATGAAGTTGAAAGCCCTGACAGCCAAAGGCTGATGGAGCTTTTTCATCGAACCTGCAGGGAATATGGCATCGTGCATGACAATGCGCAGATTTTCCAGTACCTGTATACATTTGAGGAGAAAAACGCACAAAAGCAGTTAAATCTTTGGAATTTCGGAGTATAATACGATTTTAAAGCCGCATGATATCCGTCTAAAAAACGCCAGTAATAAAAATTTCAAGCTCAATTGCAATCAAAATAACACCGCCAAGTATCTGCGCTTTATTGGACAGCTTTGTTCCGAATTTCTTTCCAATCATCAATCCCGCCATACAGATTACAAACGTAACAACTGCAATAATGAGTGCGGCAGCGAAAGCCATAAGCCAGCCGTACCCGGCAATGGTAAATCCGACAGACAACGCGTCAATGGAAGTCGCAATCCCTTGAATCAGCAGTGCACCAATTCCAAGACTTGGCTTCTCTTCATCCGAATCCTTGTTTCGAATACCCTCATACAGCATTTTACCGCCGATATATGCAAGCAGAATAAGCGCAATCCACGGAATAAACTTCCCGAATGCTGTAAAATATTGAAGAATCGTATGCACACAAATCCAGCCAATCACAGGCATTGCAAACTGAAATCCCGCAAATACCCCTGCAATTCCACACATCTTGCCTTTTTTCATAGTAGGCTCATTTAAACCGTTTGCCATCGAAACCGAAAAAGCATCCATCGCAAGCCCCACACCAAGCAGGACACTATTGAAAACAAACATTATGCTCCATTCCATTTTGATTCCTCCTATCATTTGAAAAAACACATGCTCACCAGCTTGCGTCCAAAGAATTTGCAAAGCAAATTCTTTCCTAATTGATTCAAGCTGTTACATTTTCCTAAGAAAGTAAAAATAGCGTGTGCCAGCGCACACGCATTAAGAGAATGCTACGCATTCTCCCGAAATGGTTTACACTGTCGCAATTTCCCATAAAGTAAGAAAAGACTTAAACACAACCTCACAGGCTATACTTAAGTCTTTCTTTTTACAAAATAAAAGACTCTATGTATAGCTTCACAGTTATACATGAGTCTTGCAATTTAAAACAAGCCAGACCGCAATACGGTCAGTATGTTGACTTGCTACACATTCTATGCGCTTGCTACTCCCTCATGGGAACTTCGTTTCGGTTTATCATACTACTTCCTAACAGGAATGTCAACAGAGAATCGACAATTTTATCATTCAAATTCCCCTTTATACTTTTTAAAAAAATCATAATACGCCCGCACGTTGCCAAGCTCTGTCCAGCGCTTTACATCAGCCACTTCCTCGTCCAAATCATAAATCTTCGCCCCCCTCATGGAAAGCAGAAACGGCGAATGCGTGGCAATCACGAACTGACAATGGAAAAAGCGGACGGAATCCTCTAAAAACCGTAATAACTCCTGCTGCTTCTCCGGCGACAGGCTGTTCTCCGGCTCGTCAAGCAGATACAGCCCGTTTTCCTTTATTTTATCCGCAAAATAGAGAAATGCACTTTCCCCGTTGGAATGCTCCCGCACATTGTCCTGCAGATTATTTCGAACAAACTTTGACTGGGTATTGCGACGCGCCGAATTTACTTTTTTCAGCATTTCGTAGTCCTCCAGTGAATGCATCTGAAAACGCGCGTATTTTGCCTCCTGATAATCCTCAAACAGTTCTTCGCGCTTTTGGTCAATTCCTTCATTGATGCTGCGCAGATTCAGCATAAAATCAAACACATCGTCACTCGTGATAATCCTACTATCCTTCGGAATCTTCCCAATCGTTTCATAAGAGCACATTTTTAGATAATCCCCAAAGAAATTTGAGCTGTTAAACAATGTATCGCGCGCAAGTCCAAGCTTCCCCGCAATCACGTTTAATGCAGTCGTTTTCCCGGAACCGTTTCCGCCATACAGAATTGTCACTTCCTCAAAATCAAGCATCCTCAACTGATGTTCCGATAAAATTAAAAAAGGGTACACCGTATCGTAGCAGGTACGTTTTTGCCCCATTGTAAAGTCATATTCCTGTTCCCTGCCTGGAAATTCAAAATGGGATAAATAAATCATGTTCTGTTAATCCTCCGTCTTTCTAAATACAACAAACTACATCGACGTGCCGATTCCAGTCAGATTCCGTCAGGGTCATAAAAGCGGACGACCTTCTGTCATTATCACGTTTCCGTCACTATCTAAAATAGCTTCCCGTCCAAAAAGATTTTTATGAAATACAGAAAACTGCTCCTTTCCCGCGGCAGCCGCAAGTATGGAGCAGTCTATCCTTTTTCCGTGATTTAGCTGTGCGCCCCGTTCCCTGCGCAGCCATGTTTATCTGCTCCGCACGAGTGGCCTTCTCCGCACTGATGCTCTCCTTCGTGATGGTCATGATGGTCGCAATGTACATCGGGATTAAACGCAAGCGTTCCCGCAAGCAGCGCGTTCACTGCCTCATCCGCACTTCCCGACACGCCTCCATAAAGCTGAATACCTGCCTCTGCCAACGCCATCTGCGCACCCGCACCTATTCCGCCGCAAATCAGCGCCTCGCACTTTAACGATGAAAGTAGCCCCGCCAAAGCGCCGTGCCCGCTCCCTTGCGTGCTTATAATCTCCGCATTTGTAATTTTTCCATCCGCCGTTTCATAAACCTTAAACTGCTCCGTATGTCCAAAATGTTGGAAAATCATTCCGTTTTCATAAGTAACTGCAATTTTCATAAACACATTCATTCCTTTCCCAAATCGTATTCCACAGCAAACAATACCATTATAGTCCGATAATGCAGGAAATTCAAGATGGTCTGGGCTTTCGTTTATAAAACATACAGTTCAATTATATATTTACAGCATAAACTCAACAATCTCCTCTAATCTCTTCCTAGGACGCATATCAGGGCATTCGTCCGCATAGCCTAATGCAACCGCGCCTATTAACTGCCCTTGCATGGCAAGAAAGGCTGTCAGTTCTTCATATGCAAAACATGTGTTTGCAATCCATAGTGTTCCAAGACCGAGCTCCTGCGCCCGCAACAACATGTTTTCGATAAACGCGCCGACTGACAGTGTATCGCAAATTTCCGTAATGCGTTCGTCCGCGTCAAGTGGCATAAACGGGTTGTTTCCGTTTGTATTGATTACGGCAATCAGGATTGGCACCTCCCGCATAATGCGCAACGTGTTTTTAGCGTCCGCCAGACCGCTCCCGGATTTCGGCAGCATTGCATGTATATGTTCCTCCCTGTCAATCCCCCGTTCCATCGTGTCAAGAAACCCCGCCTTGCGTCCATTTCCCAAAACAACGCATTTCCACGGCTGCCGGTTTTTTGCAGACGGAGCTGCGCTGCCTGCGCGGATAATTTCCTCGATTGTCTCCCGTGCAACGGGCTTGTCCTGGAATTTACGGATACTCCTTCGATTATATATCGAACTGTTGTCCATACAGTCAATCCCCACGCGTGCCCGGTTTTTTGCCATTTTCCTGCTAATATCTGTTATTGATGTTAATTTCGGCATCCCACTTCTCCTATGATACAGGTTTAGATAAAAATAACCTTTTAGCTTAAACCATTTTTCTGTTTATACTCTGTCCCCCACGCCATCATCGCGTCCAAAATCGGTTTCAGGCTATATCCCGTTTCTGTTAAAGTGTATTCCACCCGTGGCGGCACTTCCGGATATACTTTTCGGGTAAGCAAACCGCTGTCTTCCATTGAACGCAAATTTGCCGTTAAAACCTTTTGGGATATACTTCCGATAGATTTTTTTAATTCCCCAAACCGCCTTGTACCATCTAATAAATCACGAATAATCAAAACCTTCCAACGATCGCTGATAAGCATTAAAGTTGTTTCCACCGGGCAGGCAGGTAATTTTTTTTCCATGAAAAACCCTCATTTCTTCATAATAGTTTCTTTTTGGTAACTATAGCACAATAAAGTGCTTACTTTAC